>JAEEGY010000234.1 GCA_016280565.1 Fretibacterium sp. | reverse complement strand
TACTCCTCCTGCGTCGAGTTGAGCTTTGTCAGAAGCCCTACATTATGCACGCCGGCAGCGGCAGTCCCGGCGAACAACGCGGACAAGATCAACGCGCACAGCAACTTCTTCATCATGCAAAACTCCTTTCAACAGCCCGAAATGTCAGGAAGAACGACGTCCTCCTGCCAGACGAGTTAATTATGCAACGCGGTGGGAGGGGCTGCTCTCCGGGCGGTATGTCCGTCGCGTGTGCCCGATCCAGAATACCGCAGGCCCAGCATGGTGATATCGTCAAACTGCGGCGCGTCCCCCACAAAGGCGTCCACTTCGCGCTTCATGGACGGGAGAGGCTCCTCCGCCGTCTCGTCCGCGTGACGGTTCAGCGTTTCCCCTTCTCGTAGGGTTCTCCCAGGGCCCTGGGACTGCGGTTGCTCCGGCTGAAGAAGATGAGCAGGACCAGCGTCAGGACGTAGGGAAGGATGCGGACAAGGTCGTTGTAGCTGGAGGGCAGCCCCAGCTGTTGGATCAGCACCGTTCCGCCGCTGCGGGCAAGCCCGAAGAGCAGACACGCCCCAAACGCCGGCAGGATCGTCCAGTTGCCGAAGATCAGCGCCGCGATGGACAGGTAGCCGTACCCCAGGTAGATGTCCGCGGAGAAATTTGCGGAGATGGAGTAGGCGAAGCTCATCCCCGCGATGCCGGACAGGCAGCCGGAGATGACCACCGCCACGGACCGCACGCGGTTCACGTCCACCCCCGCTGCGTCCACCGAATGCGGGTTGTCGCCGCAGGCACGGAGCCGCAGGCCGAAGGGGGTGCGATACAGCACGTAGCTCATCACTACCGCCACCACAAGGATAATCACCTCAAAGGGGTAAACGTCCGTGAAAACAGCCCCCAGGACGGGGATGTCGCTCAGGACGGGGACCGTGAACCGGGCGCTCGTGCCCAGCAGGAACTTGTTTCCTGCGTGGCCGAAGACCGCAGCATTGATACGCTTGGTCAGGAAGGTGGTCATGGCCATGGCGAGGATGTTCATCACGACGCCGCTGATGACCTGGTTGGCCCGGAAGCGGATGCAGAGCAGCGCGTGGAGCAGGGCAAAGACCCCTCCGCCGATGATGGCGCACAGGAACGAAACGTAATAGGGCAGCGCCCCGGTCATGGACTGTGCCAGGAACACCGCGGCAAAAGCTCCCGTGAAGGCCCCCACCCCCTGGAACCCCTCAAGGGCGAGGTTGGTGATGCCGCTCTTTTCGCTGTAGATGCCGCCAATGGCCATGATGAACAGCGGCAGGGCGAAGCTGAGGCCGTCGATGATCATCATGTTCAGCAGCTCAGTCATGTCCGCCCCTCCTTCCCACAAAGCTGGCGGAGCAGGCCGAGAAGATCAGGATGACCGACGTGATGAGGCTGGCGATCTCCGGCTCCACGCTCAATCGCGAACTCATGTAGACCGACCCCTTTGAGATGACGGTGATGAGGAACGATGCCAGGATGCAGCCCAGAGCGTGATTCCCCCCAAGGAGCGCCACCGCGATGGCATCAAACCCCATGCCGGGCACCGTGCCAGGCTGGATGGAGGCGAAGTAGCCGCAGAAATAGGCCACCCCCGCAAGCCCTCCCAGCGCCCCGGAGAGCGCCATGGTCAGCAACGTGGTCCGGCTCAGGCTGATGCCGGCGTAACGGGCAGCCCCTCTGGAAAGCCCCAGCGCCCGGATCTCAAAGCCATAGGTCGTGCGGTCCAAAAACGTGCGCAGCAGGAACGCGACGAGGATCGCCAGGGGGAAGGCCAGCGCAAAGTCCGCCTTCATGCCGTGAGTGCGGACGCCGCTGAGGGTCAGCCGTGCCGCGTCGCTGATGGCACGGCTCTGACGGGAAACGGGATCGACGTAAAACGTGTTGATGTAAAAAGTGATGAGGTACATGGCGATGGAGTTCAGCATGATGGAGGTGACGACCTCGTTGACGTTGAAGCGGTCCTTCAGCCACCCCATGAAAGCGCCCATCGCCGCCCCCGCCGCGATGCCAATGACCAGCACCAGGAGCTTCGCCAGGGGAGAGGGCAGCACGTTCCCCAGGGCGGCCGTCACGATATGGGCACAGAACCCCGCCGCCAGCATCTGCCCCGGCACGCCGATGTTGAAAAAGCCGCTCCGCAGCGCCACCGCCACAGAAAGCGAGGCAAAGACCATCGGGGTCATGGCGTCCAGGAAACTGAGAAAGTCCGTGAGCTGGTTCTGCCGGCCCGCATACTTCACCTTCGGAAGAAGGCCGGACCCCTGGAGCAGATTGGCATAGGCGGAGACGGGGTCCTTCCCCATCAGGAAAAGGATGACCGCCCCAGCCGCCAGACTGAAGAGAAGCGCCCAGAAGGAGGCGCGGAGCATCCGGAACCTGTCCCCAAAGAATAAAGAGCGTAAAAGTCTCATGCGGCCTCTCCTCCCTTGACGCCCATCATATAAAGGCCGATCTCCTCCACCGTCAGGGAAGCGGCGGGGGCGATCTTGTTGATATGTCCCTGGAAGATAATGGCGATGGTGTCCGAACAGTCCAGGATCTCATCCAGGTCCAGGGAAATGAGCAGAACAGCCGCGCCCCGGTCCCTCTCCGCGATGATCTGCCGGTGGATGTTGGAGACGGCCCCGGCGTCCAGCCCGCGGGTCGGCTGCATGAAGACCACCAGCGGCGTCTTCAGGTCCAGCTCCCGGGCGATGACGGCCTTCTGCTGGTTGCCTCCGGACATGGAGCGCGTGATGGTCGCGTCCCCCTGATTGCTGCGGATGTCGTACCGGCCGATGAGTTCCTTTCCATACTCGTCAAAGGCAATCTCGTCCATGACATGACGGTGGGCAAACCGTGCCCGGTAGTATTGCTTCAGCATCAGGTTGTCCCGGAGAGTGAAGTCCAGGACCAGCCCCACGTTATGCCGGTCCTCCGGGATGTAGGCGACCCCCGCCTCAACGCGCTCACGAATGGAGAGGTTCGAGATATCCCTGCCGTTCAGGATGATCTTGCCGCCATGGCACCTCTGGAGCCCCGCGATGGCGTCCGCCAGCTCGTTTTGCCCGTTGCCCGAGACGCCGGCTATCCCCAGGACCTCTCCGGCGCGGACCTCAAAGGAGACCGAATTGACCGAATTGAATCCGGCGGCATTTTTGACGGTCAGGTTTTCCAGCCGCAGCACCGGCGAACCAAAATGGGGAGGGGCCTTTGGCGTGGAGAAGGAGACCTCGTGTCCCACCATCATGCGTGCCATGTCGCTGGTGGTGGAGGAAGCCACGTCCATCACGGAGATCAGCTTCCCCCGGTTCAGGATGGCGCAGCGGTCCGCCACCTGTTTGATCTCCTCCAGCTTGTGGGTGATGAGGATGACGGTCTTTCCCTGGTCCCGGAGCCCCCGCACGATGTCCAGGAACGCGGCGATCTCCTGAGGGGTCAGAACGGCGGTGGGCTCGTCAAAGATCAGGATCTCCGCCTCGCGGTAGAGCATCTTGAGTATCTCGACCCTCTGACGCGTGGCCACGTTCAGGTCCTCGATCACGTCCGTCGGGTCGACTTGCAGGCCGTAACGCTCCGACAGCGCGGCGACTTTCGCGTTGGCCCCGGCGATGTCCACCATGGGGAAAGGGCCACATTTCTTCTCCGGCTCCATCCCCAGGATGATGTTCTCCGCCACTGTGTAATTGGAGACGAGGCGAAAGTGCTGATGGACCATGCCAATGCTGAGCTGCGTGGCCCGGCGGGGGGAGTCGATGCGCTCCCGCTTCCCGCGGATGAAAATCTCCCCCTCGTCCGGCTCGATCATCCCAAAGAGCATGCTCATGAGCGTGGATTTACCCGCCCCGTTCTCCCCCAGGATCGCGTAGATCTCGCCCTTCCGTATCTGGATGGATACGCCGTCGTTGGCCGTGATGCCGGGGAATCGTTTGGTGATCCCCCGCATCTCGACGATAAATTCCTGCTCGTTCATGGAACGTTATTTGGCGTCCAGGCCCGTAAAGCTGTCGGGCTTCATGCCGTTGCCAAAGGCGGCGGGGACGATGGTGCCAGACTTCATCAGGGCAAAGGCCTGGTCGAGTTTCTCGATCACATCTTTGGGAAGCTGGCAGCGGCCCTCCTTTTTGATATAGCCGGTGGAGTCCGTGTCCGCCCCAAGCAGGTAATTGCCTCCCTTGAATTTTCCGTCCGCGATCTCGTTCAGGACGCGGGTGTCGTTCACGTCCATGACCTTCAGCACGCTGGTCAGGATGATGTTGGAGTCCCCGTTGACCCCGTCGTTATACTGGTCCACGTCGCAGCCGATGACGTAGACGCCTCTGGCCTCCTTCGCCGCTGTGAACACGCCGTTGCCGCTGTTGCCCGCCGCCACGAAGATAACGTCGCAGCCCTCCCGGATCAGAGCCT
>JAEEGY010000030.1 GCA_016280565.1 Fretibacterium sp. | reverse complement strand
GTGCAGGACATCGGCTCCCGCTCCACCACCATCAAAACCTGGGACGGGCTGGACGTGGTGCTGCCCAACCGCTACTTTCTGGAGAACAGCGTCACGAACTGGACCGGCTCGGACCCGAGAAAGCGCAACGTCCTGACGGTGGGCGTCTCCTACAACGCGGACACCCGCAAGGTCGAGGAACTGATGCTGGATGTCATGAAGGCTCACTCCAAGGTGCTGAAGGACCCCGCGCCCTTCGTCATCTTCAGGAACTTTGGCGACAGCGCGCTGGAGTTCGAGGGGTACTACTGGCTCGACCTGCATCAGGTGTCGCTCCTGAAGGTCGCCAGCGATATGCGGCATCATCTCATCTCCCTCTTCCGCGAGGAGGGGATCGAGATCCCCTACCCGCAGCAGGACGTTCACATTATCCCGCATGAAACGGACGCGAAGGAGGCCTCCCCCCATGAGACCGGCGGAGATTGAGCAGGCCAGCATGGCCATTATCGCGGAGGAGATGGGAGAATGGGCTGGAAATGAGGAAGACCTACCTGTCGTGAAGCGCGTCGTCCACACAACGGCGGACTTCGACTTCGTGAAAAACCTCCGCTTCTCGACAGGGGCCGTGGCCCGGGGGCGTGAGGCGCTGCGCCGGGGCGTCACGGTGGTGACGGACACGGCCATGGCCGCGGCGGGCATCAGCAAGACAGCGGCCTCCCGCTGGAACGTCCCCATCGTCTGCCACATGGCGGAGCCGGACGTCCGGGAGGAGGCCGAGATGCGCGGCACGACCCGCGCGGTCATCAGCATGGAGCACGCGGCCCTGGAGACGCCGGACGCGATCTTTGCCATCGGTAACGCCCCGACGGCCCTCATCCATCTCTGCGAGCTCATCCGCCGCGGGCTGGCAAAGCCCTCCCTCGTGATCGGCGTCCCGGTGGGCTTCGTCAACGTCGTGGAAGCCAAGGAGATGCTGACCGCAACGGACGTGCCCCAGATCGTCGCCATGGGCCGCAAGGGCGGCTCCACCGTGGCGGCCGCCATCGTCAACGCTCTTTTTTATGGAATGTAAGCGTAGCCTCCGGGAAGCGTCCCACGCTTCCCTCCGACACAGCCGACCGGCACAGCGCCGCGCTTCCTATGGAACCGCGTGAGCTGGCCGTCTGGCCGTCGCGCCGCGCGGCTGGGGAATGCAGTAAGCCTCTCCGCGAGGGCGTCACCACCGGGACCTGCGCGGCCGCGGCAGCGAAGGCCGCGGCGCTGCTTTTCCGTGACGGTCAGTGCCCCGCTCAGGTGACCGTGACGGGCCCCTCGGGAAAATCCTTCACCCTTTCGGTTTTCCCCGTTCCCGGAGGGGTTGGCGTGGTGAAGGACGCGGGGGACGACGCGGACGCGACGGACGGGCTCACCGTCTGCGCGTCGCTGGAGGTCAGCCCGGAGGAGGGCCCCATTTCCTTCGCCGCGGGCACGGGCGTGGGCACGGTGACGCTGCCGGGGATGAAGGTCCCTCCCGGCGAACCGGCCATCAACCCCGGCCCGCGAAAGATGATCGAGGATGCGGTGCGTGAGGTGCTGGGGCCCCGGGCGGTGCGCGTGACGGTCTCCATTCCCGGCGGGGAGGAGGTGGCGAAGCACACCTTCAATCCGCGCCTTGGGGTGGTGGGGGGGCTTTCCGTCTTAGGGACGACGGGCGTCGTGCGCCCCATGGACGAGGCGGCGCTGTTGGCGTCCCTGGACCTTGAGCTCAGCGTTCTGCACTCGCTGGGGGTGAAGGACCTTATCATGACCTTCGGCAACACGGGGGAGACGGCCCTGAGAAAAGCCTTTGGCATCGAGGGGCGTTGTGTGATCCAGGTGGGGAACTATCCCGGCCACGTCCTGGACGAGGCGGCACGGCTGGGCTTTCAGCGCGGGTTCCTCTGCGGCCATCCGGGCAAGCTTTTAAAGGTGGCGGCGGGGTCGTTCATCACCCACAACCGCGTCGCGGACGGGCGGCTGGAGGTGCTCTGCACCCACGCGGCGCTGGCCGGGGCGCGGAGGGAGCTTATCCAGCAGCTCTACGCCTGCCGCACGACGGAGAACGCCATTCAGCTCCTGCAGGAGGAGGGCCTGACCGGCCTGTGGGACACGCTGGCCGGGGTGGCGGCCCGGCGCTGCACGGACCGTTCCTTTGGCGAGTTTCCCGTGGAGGCGGCCTTCATCGACAACGAAGGGAATATTCTGGGTTGCTCGTCAGGAGTCCGGCCAGACGGCCAGCTAACGCGGACCGATAGGTTCGCGGCGCTGTGCCGGTCGGCTGTGTCGGAGCAGAACGCGGGGCGTTCTGCGGAGGCCCGGCCAGACAACCGGGATCACGCGGCGCGTTAGCGTCGCGGCGTCCGGTTGGTCGGCTGTGTCGGAGGGAAGCGCGGGGCGCTTCCCGGAGGCCCGGCCCGATCGCACGGGACGGCTCTCTTCCCCCCGATCCGATAAATAAAGTTCGCCCTTTGAAGGGTGTTCAACTTGTGCGCCACCATCAGCAGGGTGCATTTTCCCATGGCCAACCTCCCGTTATGACAAAGGCAAAGCAAGTCTCTGAAACTCTGTCTAAAGTAGAAATAATCACACCGCCGCGCTTTAGAGCCTGTCCATTTGATAATAATGCTATATAATTAGAGCGTCACCAAAATATGTTTCCCGAGTTTAAGGAGTGAAGCTCAATGTCCTTACCGAAGTTGAACGGTTTTCCGGCGGAGAAGCTCAGCGATGACCAGCTTTCCGCCCTTAAGACTGCGGCTGCCGACGCCCGCGTCAGCGCCGTGACGATGGTCGCCGCCGCCAAGAGCGGGCACCCGGCCGGCGCGTTCTCCAGCATGGAGATGTTCATGACCGTCTTTGGCGTTGCGCGGAACCTGACGGCCCCCCAGAGCGACCCGGGGGAGCGGGATTTCGTCGTCGTGTCCCACGGGCACACCTCGGCGGGGGCCTACGCGGCCCTGGCGGCCTGGGGCTTTGTGGACCGGGACG
>JAEEGY010000233.1 GCA_016280565.1 Fretibacterium sp. | reverse complement strand
GACCGCTATCCGGGACTTATCGTCGCGGGGACGCGGGACGGATACTTTGATGTAAGGGACGAGAGTATTGCCAACGCCGTCGTGGCCAGCGGGGCGAAGGTCCTGATCGTTGCCATGGGGCTTCCCCGTCAGGAAAAATGGATCGCCCTGCACAGGGAGCGTTTGGGACCCGTCCTGGCTATTGGGGTGGGAGGGGCGTTCGACGTCTTCTCCGGCCGGCTTTCCCGGGCTCCGGTCTGGGCCCAGAAGATTGGGATGGAGTGGCTCTGTCGCCTTCTTCAGGAGCCCAACCGCTGGAAGGAAGACCTGCGGCTTGCCGCTTTCGTCCTCCGAGTGCTGGCGTCGAAGCTGCGGCTCCACTCCCTGCATGAGGAGCCCCGGGGTTGAAACTCCTTATTCTGGCCGTGGGGAAGCCTAAGGAGAAACGGCTTGCTGCACTGGCCGGTGATTACCTTGCCCGGATACGTCCCTCCGGCCTTGTCGGGGTGGAGCGTGTTCCCGATGTAGGGGCTCATTCTCCGGAGGAGGCCATGGAGCGCGAGGGGCAGGAGCTTTTGAGGCGCATTCAACCCAGGGATCGCGTCCTCCTTCTGCGGGAGGATGGAACTGAGCACACCAGCCCATCCTTTGCCGCGCTCCTCTCATCTGAAATGGAACGGGCTGCCGGCCGGGTGGTCCTTGTCATCGGCGGCCCCTGGGGCACCAGCCCGGCCGTAAAGGAAAGGGCGGATGCGGGGCTTGCCTTGTCGCGTATGACCTTCACCCACGAGATGTGTTTTCTCTTCCTTGCAGAACAGGTCTATCGCGCCTTCTCCATCCTTCAGGGGACAGGCTATCACCACTGAACCGCTGCCGTGAGATTGCCCAAAACAGACCTGACCCGTTATAATTATCAGGGAAAGATTGAAGGGTGGGGACTCTTCCCCGCCGGAGCCGCAGTGGGAGGAAAAGATGAAAAGATCGGTAAAAAAAATTGTTCTTGCGTCCATCGTTCTCTGCGTAGTGCTGGGAGTGTTTTGTGCAGTGCGAACATATATGCCGTGGGGGCGTGTCGCCTTCAAATATGAACACAACCCGATGGACAATCCTGCGGCGGCGGCAGATATTATCGTCAACCCCAACGCCGTCTATGGTTTTTCTCCAAATCCTGAGTCAGCGAGGCTTGGCAATTTCGCAACCGCCATCGACTGGACAAGTTCTGCGGATGTTGCAAAAGCCAGGGAAGTTCGGGAAGCCTATCACCAGCGGAACTCAAACCTGTGGGAGATTTTCTCTGATATGGAGGCCAAGGGACATTCCATAGAGGAGATTGCCCGTGCCGTCAGCCGCCAGAAGAACGTTAACCGTCTCGCAGAGCTGGACAGCGAAAACCTGGCGCTCACAAAAGCGAGCAACCTGAAGACCTACGGCAATGAGGAGGGGCCGGATGCGGATTTTCTGCATCAAAAATACGGTTCCTGGGAAGCTGTCATTGATAAGGCGATAAGCAGCAATCCCGGAATGGACGCCTGCTGCGGGCTGTACGACATCTATTATCACCTCTACCGGTTCAGCGGGAAGAAATAAATCTATATTGCCAGGGCAGTCTCCGATTCCGGGGACTGCTTTTTTTATCTTTTGACATTTGTTAGGCTGGGCACAGGGCAATTCCCCTATTGCATTAGTGGGGAAGTCGTGGCATAATTACCGACACCCTACTCGCGAGGTGGGAAAATAAAATTTTGATGAGGAGAGAAACAAAGATGTCCAGAATATACACATCCCTTGACCAGCTGATTGGCAAGACCCCGCTGTTGGAACTGTCGCGGCTGGAGAAAAAGCTGGAGCTGAAGGCGAAGGTTATCGCCAAGCTGGAGTATTTCCACCCCGCCGGTTCCGTGACGGACCGCATCGCCAAGGCCATGCTCGACGACGCCGAGGCCTCGGGTAAGCTCAAGCCGGGCTCCGTCATCATTGAGCCCACCAGCGGCAACACAGGCATTGGACTGTCCTCCGTCGCCACCTCCCGCGGCTATCGCATCATCATCGTCATGCCTGAGACCATGTCGGTGGAGCGCCGCCAGCTCATGAAGGCCTATGGGGCGGAGCTCGTCCTCAGCGAGGGCTCCAAGGGCATGAAGGGGGCCATCGCCAGGGCGGAGGAACTGGCCGCTCAAACGCCGGGCAGTTTTATCCCCGGACAGTTCGTCAACCCGGCCAACCCGAAGATTCACCGGGAGACCACCGGACCTGAGATCTACGTGGACACAGATGGCAAGGTGGACTTCTTTGTCGCCGGGGTCGGCACGGGGGGAACCCTCACCGGCACGGGGGAATACCTGAAGTCGAAACTCCCCGGCCTGAAGGTTGTCGCCGTTGAGCCCGCCGGTTCCCCTGTTCTGTCTAAGGGCACTCCCGGCGCACACAAGATACAGGGCATCGGCGCGGGCTTTGTCCCCGACGTGCTGAACACGAAGATTTACGACGAGATCATCACGGTTACGAACGAGGATGCCTTTGAGACGGGCCGCCTGCTGGGTCACACAGAGGGGCTCCTGACCGGGGTGTCCTCCGGCGCGGCGCTCTGGGCCGCTGTTGAGGTCGCCAAGCGCCCGGAAAGCGCAGGAAAGAATATCGTCGTGCTGCTGCCGGACACGGGGGAGCGCTATCTCTCGACGCCACTCTTCGCGGAATAGCGGACGATGTACAACGGTCTGAGGAGACACGCCGAAAGTGCACTGCAGCATCTATTCGCGGCGCTGTTCCCCGACTATTTGGGCGACGGTGACAGACAAGGGGATATTGAACAGGGGGCGAAGGAGCTGAGGACCGCCCTGAATTATGTCCTGAGCGAGGAGAAAGCCGATGTATATGCGGAACAGCTCGTTCGCCGCCTGCCGGAGATCCGCGACACGCTGAGAACGGATATCACCGCTGCCTACAGAGGCGACCCCGCAGCTCAGAGCGAAGATGAAGTTATCCTGGCTTACCCCGCGTTCACTGCCATTGGAGCCTATCGCATCGCGCATGAGCTGTATAAAATGAATGTGCCCCTCGTGCCCCGCATCATGACAGAGTACGCCCACCGGCTTACAGGCATTGATATCCACCCCGGGGCGCAGATTGGGGAGTCCTTCTTCATCGACCACGGTACGGGGGTCGTTATCGGGGAGACCACGACCATCGGGCACCATGTGAAGCTGTACCAGAACGTCACCATCGGCGCAAAGAGTTTCAAAGCTGCGCCGGACGGGAGCCTGATCAAAGGCATCAAACGGCATCCCGACATTGGCAACGAAGTCGTGATATACTCAGGGGCGACGATATTGGGTGGGGATACAGTCATCGGGGACCGCTGCATCATTGGCGGCAACGTGTGGCTCACAAGCTCGGTTGAGGCGGGAAGCACCGTGTTGAACGGGCTCCCTGAACAGAAAACGGAACGACAGAACGAAAGGATATGATCACAATGAGCAAGAAAAAGTATAAATTTGAGACACTGCAGCTCCACGTGGGGCAGGAGAGCCCGGACCCGGCCACCGACGCACGGGCCGTGCCTATCTATGCCACCACCTCCTATGTGTTCAAGGACTCCGCGACGGCGGCGGGACGCTTTGGTCTCTCCGTTCCCGGCAACATCTACACCCGTCTGATGAACCCCACCAACGACGTTTTTGAACAGCGCATCGCAGCGCTGGAGGGCGGCGCTGCGGCACTGGCGACTGCCTCCGGCTCGTCGGCCATCACCTACGCCGTGCAGAACATTGCCGTCGCTGGAGACCACATCGTCGCCTCCACAAATCTCTACGGCGGGACCTATAACCTTTTTGCCAACACACTGCCGGAGCAGGGCGTCATCACGACGTTCGTTGACCCGTCCGACCCCGCTAACTTCGATGCGGCCATCAAGCCCAACACGAAACTGCTCTACGCCGAGACGCTGGGCAACCCCAACTCTGATGTGGTCGATCTGGAGGCTATCGCGGCGGTGGCGCACAGGCACGGCATTCCCCTCATCGTGGATAACACCTTTGCCACACCCTACCTTCTGCGGCCCATTGAGCACGGCGCGGATATCGTAGTCCACTCGGCGACGAAGTTCATTGGCGGACACGGCACAGCCATGGGCGGTGTGGTTGTGGACGGTGGAAAGTTCGACTGGGCGGCCAGCGGCAAATTCCCCGGCCTGTCGAAGCCCAACCCCTCCTACCATGGCGTGGTTTTCACCGACGCGGTGGGGAATCTGGCCTACATCATCAAGCTTCGCACGACGCTCATGAGGGACCAGGGCGCGTGCTTGTCGCCTTTCAACTCCTTCCTGTTCATTCAGGGGCTGGAGACGCTCTCTTTGCGCGTGGAGCGCCACGTGGAGAACGCGCTGAAGGTGGTGGACTTCCTGAAGAACCATCCCCAGGTGGAGAGGGTCAATCATCCCTCGCTGGCAGCCGGGAAGCAGAAGGAGCTCTATGACCGCTATTTCCCCAAGGGCGCGGCCTCTATTTTTACTTTTGATATCAAGGGGAACGCGGAGACTGCGAAAAAATTCACCGAGAGCCTGGAGCTGTTCTCCCTGCTGGCGAATGTCGCGGACGTGAAGTCCCTCGTCATCCACCCGGCCTCCACCACGCACTCTCAGCTTGATGAGAAGGAGCTCCTTGCCTGCGGCATCCGCCCGACGACTATCCGCCTCTCCATCGGCACGGAGCACATTGACGACATCCTTGCCGATCTGCGCCACGGCTTCGACGCGGTGAAGTGAGGCAGAGGGCAAAAGACGAATGCTGGTCTCGACCAAGGGCCGCTACGCCCTGCGCTTTCTGGTGGATCTTGCGGAACACTCGGCGGGGGGTCCTCAGGACAAACTGATTCCTCTGAAGGACATCTCCGACCGGCAGGAGGTCTCCCTCAAGTACGCGGAGCGGCTCATGACCGTCCTCGCAAAGAATCATCTTGTTGAATCGCAGCACGGCAAGGGCGGTGGTTACCGTCTGAGCCGTGCTCCAT
>JAEEGY010000232.1 GCA_016280565.1 Fretibacterium sp. | reverse complement strand
CTCAGGGATGCTCTTCTCCCTGGCTATCATCCCCGGCCTGCCCACGGTCCCCTTCATGTTCCTCGGAGCCCTGACGGGGCTGATGGGCTATTCCGTGAGTCGGGAGGCCACTGTCCAGGCCATCACGGCGGAGGAACACGCCGCAGCAGGAGGAGGGGGACCGAGCCCCGCTGCGCCCACGGCTGCCCCTGCTGCCGCCCCCGGGGGCACACCCGGTGCTCCGGGAGGGGGCGAGGAGAAGCCCGCGCCCGCGTCACCGGAGGACGTGATGAAGCTTCTGACCGTGGAGCCAATGGAAGCGGAGATCGGTTACGCCATCATTCCCCTCATCGACCCGGCTCAGGGCGGCGATATGCTGGACCGTATCGGGACCATACGCAAGCAGATGGCGGTGGAGATGGGCATCGTCGTCCCCCCCATCCGCATCCGCGACAACATTCAGATCAAGCCCACGGAGTACATCCTCCGTGTCAAAGGAGCAGAGGCCGGGCGAGGGGAACTCCTTCCTGACCATTACCTGGCGATGAACACCGGCGGCGTGGAGGAGGACCTCATCGGTGTCCCAACGAAGGAGCCAGCTTTTGGTCTGCCTGCGCTGTGGATCGCGCCTGACCTGAGAGACAAGGCGGAGGCGATGGGCTATACTGTTGTAGATGCGCCCTCCGTGCTGGCGACCCACCTGTCCGAGGTCATCCGCAAGAACGGCGCGGAGCTTTTGACACGGCAGGAGGTGCAGAAGCTCACGGACATGGTGAAGGAGTCCGCCCCGGCTGTCGTCGAGGAACTGCTGGCTTCCCTTTCGCTGGGTGAGATCCAGAAGGTGCTTCAGAACCTCATCCGTGAGCAGGTGCCCATCCGCGACCTTGTAACGATCTTCGAGGCGCTGGCGGACTACGGCAAGATGTCGCGCAGCGTGGACTTTCTGACGGAACGGGCGCGAGAGTCCCTGTCCCGGCTGATCTCCCTGAAGATACAGGGCCCGGACGGCGTCATCACCGCCGCGACCCTCTCCCCCAACTGGGAGCAGAAGATCATGGCGGGGGTCGACGGGGACCTGACACGGGGGTGGCAGCTCAATATGGACCCGCGTGAGGTGCAGAAGATGATCGCCGCGATCTCCCGCGCCGTGGACGACATGGTGGTCAAGAACCTGCCCCCTGTCCTCCTGGTACACCCGGACGTCCGTCTTATCGTCCGGCGGCTGATCGAGGGCTCTATCGCCAATATCTTCGTGGTGTCGTACAATGAGATTGTGCATGGCGTTCAAATAAAAACGGTAGGAATGGTGGAATAGATAGATGCGAGTGGTCAATCAAATCACTTTCGAGGCAAAAGACGATGCTGAGGCCCTGCGCCTCGCGGCTGAGCGGCTGGGCAAGGATGCCGTGATCCTCTCCACGCGGGTGGTGAAGGAGGGGGGCATCCTGGGTTTCTTCCGCCGGCCGGTTCTAAGGGTGACGGCGGGTATCCTTGAGGAGGATACGAAAAAGGAACCCAAGACGAAGTCCAAGGCCAAGCCTCAACGGGAGGCCCGCGACGATGAGGACACGCGACGGGAGAACCTGATCGCCTTCCAGAAGCTGATGGAATTCAAGGAACGCTCATCAGGGGGCAATATGGGCGCTCCCACTACGCCGACGGGCGGCGAGGGCTATCAGACGGAGGGAACGACGGCAACAGGGGCCGAGGGAGACAGTCTGCACGTCTCCTCCGAGGCACTCCGCAGCGCCTATGGATTGAATGGGGGCACTTCCACGGCATCCCCTGCCCCCACCCCTGCACCGCAGCCAGTGTCTCCCGCCGCTCCCCAGGCTCCTTTGGCCCCACAGCCCCCGACGGCCTCAAATGAGACAAAGATACTCAAAAGCCAGGTGGGAGCCCTCTCAGACCGTATCGACTCCTTGTTGGAGAGACTGTCGCTGGTGGAAACGGGCATGGCTTCCCCGCTGCCGCCGGCGGGGAATGGTCTGCATCCTCAGGCTTCCACAGCCCAACCGGCGGTCCAGGCCGGGGGATTTCAGGCCGGGCTCCCCGTATCGCAGGAACGTCCCCAGGGGGGGGAGACTGCCGGTCATTTTTCCCTCAATATGGACGAGCGCAGTCTTGCGGAGCGGCTTCGGGCCTCGGACGTCGATGAGCGTTACATTCGTAAGCTTCTGGCGGATTACGGGGTATCCGACCGGAGGGTCCCCTTCGAGGAGTGGCTGGCGTCGCGGATTAAATGTGCCGGGGACGAGGGGGGCGAGCCCACAGGCGGGCGCAAAGTGATGCTCCTGGGCCCCACCGGTGTGGGCAAGACGACGACTATCGCCAAGTTAGCGCCCATTCAGGCCCTGTGGGAGCACAAAAAGGTTTTGCTCCTTACGAGCGACACATACCGTATTGCGGCGGTCGACCAACTTAAGACCTATGCTAAGATATTAGGGGTGCCCATTGAGATCGTTTTTGAGGCCGAGGCGCTCCCCCCCATTCTGGAGGAGCATGGGAATGCAGATATTATCCTGCTTGACACGGCGGGGAGAGCTCAAAGGGACAAGAAGAGTCTTGAGGTCTTTGAAGAGCTTTACGACGCCTTTGCCCCGGACGCTGTGCACCTTGTGCTGGCGGCGAACATGAAGTACCCCGATATGCTGGACGTTGTGGAGCACATCCCCAACATCCCGGTCTCGCACCTGATCTTCACCAAGCTGGACGAGACGGTGAGCTACGGGGCAATTTTCAACATACAGCAGGTGATGGACTGTCCGGTGTCGTTCCTTACGGCGGGGCAGAATGTGCCCAGGGACATTGAGACAGCCTCCGGTAGCCGTATCGCGGAGTTTTTAATGATGAGCGAAGAGGAGCGTAAGCGGGGATGAGTACGGTACTGTCAGCAGGAAACGGGCCAACGGCCCTGCTTGATCAGGCCGGGGATCTCCGGCGTATCGTTGAGGAGAAGCGGCAGGAACTCCGCCAGAAAGGGCGGGGATCTCATCTGAGAACCCTGGCCGTTCTGAGCGGCAAGGGAGGCGTTGGGAAGAGCAACGTATCCGTCTCCCTCTCCTGTGCCCTGGCAGACCAGGGGAAGCGTGTCGTTTTGTTGGACGCGGACCTTGGCATGGCGAACCTGGACATCCTTTGCGGAGTCAGCGCGAAGTATAATTTATCTCATCTCGTGGCGGGCAGCCGCGAGCTGAGCGAGATACTGATCCCCCTGGAAGAAAGGGTGTTCCTGCTGCCGGGGGGCGTAGGGCTCAGGGAGATGGCTGACCTCGACGATGAGGGGATGGAAAGGGTATTTGACCTGCTCATGGAGCTTGAGGATCAGGCGGACATTCTGGTCCTGGACACGGGGGCGGGCATCCACAAGGGAGTCCTCTCCTTCGCTCAAGCGGCGGATATGGCTTTGCTCGTCACCACGCCGGAGCCCACATCGGTGCGCGATGCCTATGGGGTCATTAAGTCCATGGGGGGAGGCGGGCAGAAGCAGGGAGAGGAGCTGATGCTGGTCGTCAACATGGCGGGCAGCCGGGATGAGGCCCATGAGGTGGCGGAGCGTATCCGCATGGCGTCTATGCAGTTTTTGGGCAGCGCCCCGGCCTACTTAGGGTACATCCTCAGGGATGACAGCGTGGAGCGGGCCGTTCGCAGCCGCAAAATTTTCTATCGCTCCCACCCCTCCTCCTCTGCGGCAAACTGCGTTAAGCGGCTTACAAACGAGCTGCTGCGGTTATGGGAGGGACAGCCGGCGCCGCTTGAGACCAAGGGATTGAGGTCCTTCTTCCTGAGGCTGACGCGGAGCTTCTTTGTTGAGCGGTGAGGGCTGGATCCCGTGTATTTGAGGCGGAGAAATGGCCTTGGCACGATTAAATTTTGAAATTTCTAGGTTCGGGAGGGTGAGGCTATGACGCCCCGTTCTGGGAAGATCAAGGTACTTGTCGTTGATGATTCTGCTTTGATGCGGCAGCTGATCGGGGATATCCTTACGGCCGACCCGCGGATACAGGTCGTGGGCACGGCACGCGACGGCCGGGACGCGTTGAATCAGATCAAGACGCTGAGGCCTGATGTTGTAACGATGGACGTTGAGATGCCCAACATGGATGGCTTGAAGGCATTGGAGGAGATCATGAAGACCTGCCCCATGCCGGTCATCATGGTGAGCAGCGTGACTCAGGAGGGGGCCGAGGTGACACTGAAGGCCCTGTCGCTGGGCTGCGTGGACTTTGTGCCAAAGCCCTCCGGCTCCATCTCCCTGAACATCCGCGACGTGGGGCGCGACATTGTGGAGAAAGTCGTTGCGGCCAGCACGGCGCATGTCAGATCCAGCGGCTCCGTTTTTTCTCCAAAGGCGGCGGTTCTGCCCAAAGCCTCGGATTTCCGGCGCATGACCCCGCCGACCCCGTCGCGGCGCAAGGAGATCGTGGCTATCGCCTCCTCCACGGGAGGCCCCATGGCGCTGAACGAGCTGATCCCCAAACTGCCGGGGAACTTTCCCGTTCCCATTGTTATCACCCAGCACATGCCCAAGGAGTTCACTCCTTCTTTCT
The DNA here is from genome assembly GCA_016280565.1 of Fretibacterium sp. GTDB lineage: Bacteria > Synergistota > Synergistia > Synergistales > Aminobacteriaceae > JAFUYV01. The sequence goes on along the minus strand of JAEEGY010000232.1, from coordinate 16,537 downwards.
CCCAGAGGCTCAACTCGGCTTCTGCCCTGGAGGTCGTCGAGGGTTTTGAGGGATTGACGCTGAAGCCGGGCCGCGTGGTCATTGCGCCGGGAGGCAAGCATCTTGTGCTGAAGCGGCGGAACGGGGCTGTCGTCTGTGACCTGTCAGATGCGCCTCCGGAGTTGTCCGTAAAGCCCGCAGCGAATATAATGTTTCGTAGCGTGGGGGAACAGTATGGGGGGAATGTCCTCTGCGTCATCCTGACGGGGATGGGACGAGATGGAACAGATGGGGCTATCCCTCTGCATAAGCAGGGAGCCTATGTCATTGCAGAGTCCCAGAAGACCTGTGTGGTGTACGGAATGCCCAAGGCCGCCGTCGAGGCGGGGATCGTGGACGAGGTGCTTCCTCTGAACGAGATCCCCGAAGCGATGGTTCGGAATGTGAAGGGTTAGCAGATAATATATAATATACATAGAATTTTAGAGTTGGGGGATGAATGGCAGCATGACGGATATGGACATGAGCCAATACCTTGGCGCTTTCCTGGATGAGACGGACGACAACCTTCAAAGGCTCGACGACCTTCTGCTGGCGCTCGAGAAGAATATGGTTGATATGGACGTCATCAACGAAATCTTTAGGGCTGCGCACACCCTGAAGGGGATGGCGGGGACCATGGGCTTCACCCAGATGATGGGCCTGACCCATGCGATGGAGGACCGCCTGGATGAGGCGCGCAAGGAAACGTTGCCCCTCACGGAGACCGACATGAACCTGCTATTCTCGGGGTTGGACTCGCTGCAGGCTATGGCGGATTCTATCCGTGGCGGCGGGAACGACGCGCACATCGACGTTTCCGCGATGGTCTCAGCCCTGCGCCATGAGGGACCCGCCCCCGAAGCTCCTGCGGTCGCGGCCCCCGAGGAGGAGAAGAAAGAGGAGGGGCCCGTTCTGTCCGAAAAGGACATTGAATGGATCCAGAAATCGAACGAGGCGAGCATGACGCCTTTCAGCGTACACGTAACGCTGAGCCAGAGCTGCCTGTTGAAGGCGGCGCGTGCCTATATGGTCGTCAACCGTCTCGAGGAGCTTGGAAATCTGTATAAGACCACTCCCCCGAGTGAAGCACTTGAGAACGAGGAGTTTGAGTGGGATTTCATGGTCTATATCGCTTCCTCTCATCCGGCTGATGAGCTGAAGAAAGCTGTCGAGAAGATCAGCGACATTGCCTCCGCCGACGTGGAGGAGATCAAGGGTGAGGCGGCCTCTGCCGGGGCGGCACCAGCAGAACCGGCGCCGGAAGAAACTGCGCCCGCTGCTGAAGCGGCCGCTCCGGCTCCGGCTCCTACGCCTGCTCCAGCCCCGAGCCCCTCACCGGCTGCTTCGTCTGCCCCCGCTCCTGCCGCCCCCGCCGCTAAGAAGGATGGCGCAAAGAAGGCCAGCCAGACTGTTCGTGTGGACATTGGCCGTTTGGACAAGCTGATGAACCTGGTGGGTGAGCTGGTCATCAGCCGGGCTCGTATTGAACGCCTGGTGCAGGAAGCGCGGCTTCGTGAGTTTGACGACCCGCTCTCCCAGCTGGGACGTATCTCCGGCGACATCCAGGAGCTGGTGACGAAACTCCGCATGGTCCCTGTCTCCTTCACATTTGATCGTTTCCCGCGCCTGATCCGCGACCTTGGCAAGACACTGAACAAGAACGTGGAGCTTGTGCTTGAAGGCGAGGACACGGAGCTTGACCGCACAGTTATTGATGAGATCGGCGATCCGATGGTCCACCTGATCCGCAACTCTATGGATCACGGCATCGAGCATCCCGCAGAGCGTAAGGCTCTGGGCAAGCCGGAGAAGGGCATTCTGAAGATCGCAGCCTATCAGGAGGGCAGCGGCGTCGTTATCGAGGTTTCGGACGACGGTGCAGGGATCGACCCGGAGCGGGTCAAGCAGAAGGCCATTGAGCGAGGGGTCATCTCCGAGGACCGCGCCGCGACGATGAGCGACGAGGAAGCACAGCAGCTCGTCCTCCTGCCAGGGTTCAGCATGGCAAAGGCCGTGACGGACCTTTCGGGCCGTGGCGTCGGGATGGACGCAGTCAAGACAAAAGTTGAAGCTCTGGGCGGGCAGTTCGACATGGTGAGTAAGAAGGACGAGGGCACGCACGTCTACATCCGTCTGCCCCTGACACTCGCCATCGTCCTGTCGCTGCTGATCAAGGTGGGCGATGAAACCTACGCCATCTCGCTGGAGAACGTCGAGGAGACGATCATGGTCAGGAAGGAGAACATCAAGACCGTGCACGGCGAGCCGACAACGTTGCTTCGCGGCGAGGTGCTTTCCCTGAACGACCTGGGGGACGTTCTTGGCGCTGAGGGTGTGGAACACGACCGTGATGAATATCCCGTTGTCGTGGTCAAAATCGGCAAGAACAAGATTGGGTTCATCGTCAGTGAGCTGATTGGCCAGCAGGAAATCGTCATCAAGTCTCTGGGACGTTTCCTTTCAAAGATCGACGGGATCACGGGGGGCACCATCCTTGGCGACGGGAACGTTGCGCTGATTCTTGACGTGGCCTCCTTCTACTCAAAGGGCTAACCGGTGGCAGCTATGCTTGACCTTGGGTCGTTCAACAGCCTGCAGCTGGACGCTATTCGGGAGATGGGGAACATCGGCACGGGCAACGCCGCAACGGCCCTGTCGAAGCTTCTTTCCTGCATGATCGACATGGATGTCCCGAAGGTGAAGCTCGTCTCGATTTATGACCTTGCTCAGCATTATGGAGAGCCTGACGAGCAGGTGGCGGCGGTTTTCGTCCGTTCCACGGGAGGGTTCGCGTGCAGTCTGATTTTCATCCAGAACGAGGAGGACGCCCGGTTGATGGTGGAGCTTCTGCTGAAGCAGCAGTTTGGGGACGCCCTCCCTCAGGACCTTTCTCAGGAGCTGCGCGACAGTGCACTGTCCGAAGTAGGCAATATCATCTTGAGCTCCTTCCTGAATGCGATCAACATCCTGCTCGGGACCCAGCACCAGATATCCGTCCCAGGGGTGGCACACGATATGCTCTCCTCGATCTTAGATGTCGTGGCCTCGATCTTTGGGCAGATGGGTGAGATGGCCCTGATGGTAAACACAGAGCTTCGAGTCGAGGGAGCCGGGGATTCGGCCATCTCGGGGAACATTATTATGGTTCCTGACCCCGACGCGCTCGAAATACTCCTGAGAAAGTTAAAGGTGTTGTAGACCATGGTAGAGAACGCCTACGTCCTGGGAATGGCGGATTTAATGGTGGCCAAGGCTCCCGCGAAATTGGTGACGTTGGGATTGGGCTCTTGCATTGGGCTCGTGATTTTCGACCATGTCGCAAAGGTCGCGGGAATGGCGCATATCATGCTCCCCGACAGCCGTGGAGCGGCCAACCTGGAAAAGGTGGGTAAGTTCGCGGACACGGCAGTCCCGGCCCTCGTCGAGGAGATGGTCAAGTTAGGTTCCGTGAGGCCCCACATGAAGGCTAAGATTGCCGGAGGGGCACAGATGTTTGCGCTGCCCGGCGCGTCCGCCGAGTTCCTGACGGTGGGGGCAAAGAACGTCAAGGAGACGACGGCCCAGTTGGCCAGGCAGGGGATATTGTTGGTTGCTTCAGATACGGGCGGAAACAAGGGAAGGACCGTGGAGTTCTCCACGTCCAACTGGATGCTGAAGATTAAGACCCTGGGAAAGGGTGTCACGGAGATATAGTGGACAAGCAGGGGGTGGTACTTTGAGTCAGGGAGAGGAGAACTCCGATGCGAAGCTGTGGGAGGAGTACGCTAACAGCCCGACGGAGGCCTGCCGTGAGCGGATTGTAAAACGATATCTGCCCTTGATCAAATATGTAGTGGCCAGGATGGCCGTGACTCCGCCCCCCGGCCTCGACTACGAGGACCTTTTAAGCTTTGGGGTATTCGGGCTGCTGGATGCCATTGAGCGTTTTGACCTGTCCAAGGGCTTTTCTTTTCAGACTTTCGCGGTTCCCCGTATCCGGGGGGCCGTGTTGGATGAGTTGCGCAAGTGCGACTGGTTCTCCAGGACGGGGCGGGAGAAGGTGCAACGCCTCAACCGGGCCATGGAGAAGGTTCTGAGGGACAAGGGACGCCTTAAGGATGAATGGATTATGGAGGAGATGGGCGTCGACGAGAAGACCTACTTTGAAATTCAGGAACTCGCCAGCCGAAGCTATATTACCTCTCTTGACGAGGTGACGCCCCTTGAGGATGGGGAGGTCTCGCTGGAGGCGACTCTTGCCGACGATCGGGAGGGAGCCCCGGAGCGGCTGGAGTATGAGAGCGACATGGAACAGCTTGTCTCAGCGATGAAGCAGCTCTCGGAGAGGGAACAGCAGGTTCTCTCCCTTTACTATTATGACGGCTTATCCCTTAAAGAAATTGGCAGAGTGTTGGGGGTTACGGAATCCCGTGTCTCTCAAATACATGGCCGTGCGCTCTCAGCGTTACGCGCAACATTGCAGGCCACTATGATCTGATCCAAGCAGCCTGCCTGTGGTGAGAAGCAAGGAGGAAATGTCTTGGCAGCAACGCTGAATCTTGAGGCGAACAATGAGGGGGTCTGGCTTTCTGCTCCAGATGGGGCCTTCACTCCAAAGGACGTCACTCAGGAAGACATCTATGCTCTCCTGAAAAGCCACGGCATACGCAAATACGACCTGAAGGCCATTGAGTTTTTTCTCCACTCCAAGACGGGGGCTCCGTGCAAGATCGCCTTTCGCAATCCAGCCTATGAACATGACGCAAAAGTAACCGTGAGCCTTTCTAAGGACAACATGACCGCCTCTGTCCTGGTCGAGGCACCTTTTTTCACAAAACCCTGGGCCACGGAGGCTCAGATCCTCAAGGCACTGAAGCAAAAATCAGTGATATTTGGCATTGATAACGAGGCCATCAGGGAGATGATCGAGAACCACCGCTGCGAAGAGTATGTGGAGGTGGCAAGGGGGCAGCTCCCTGTTGAGGGGAAAGACGCCTACATCGAGTTCTACATAAACCCGGATAAGCCCTTTGCGGTTCGTGAGGACGAGAAAGTGGATTACTGGAGCCGAAGTACGTTGGTCACCGTTCATCCAGGACAGGAGATCGCGGTCAAGCATCCCCTGGAGGCTGGGAAGAACGGGATGTCGGTTATCGGTACGCCGGTGAAGGCTCCCACATCGAAGAACATCGAATTTGCTTTCGGCGAGGGGCTGGCAAAGGCAAAGGACAATCCACTTCTGCTTGTCTCTACCGCAGATGGGCAGCTCAAAAGTCAGAAAGGGAAGCTGGTCGTTCTGCCGGAGTTGGATGTCCCTGGAGATGTGGATTTTGGGATCGGCAGCATCGATTTCACTGGAGCCGTCCGTATTCGAGGCTCAGTGCGTACGGGCTTCCATGTCGCCGCTCAGGGAAATATTGACGTGCACGGAATGGTAGAGGGCGCTGATATCGACAGCCAGGATTCCGTGACAATTCACGGCGGCGTGCGCGCCATGGGCAAGGGGTCTGTCCGGGCCAATGGAGATGTCAGCGTCAACTTTGCCGACCAGGCAACCATTCGCAGCGGCGGGAGCATCATCGTCAAAAATGCCATCCTGCACAGCCACCTTTACGCTCAAAAGTCGGTGCTCGTCCTGGGGAGCGGCAAGAAGTCTCAGATCGCCGGCGGACGGATCGAGGCGGGGTTGGAGGTCTCCTGTCATGTTCTCGGAAGTGAAATGGGGACCAAGACAGAGGTGGTCGTCGGACTTCCCCCGGAGCAGATCGAAAAGCAGCATATCCTTCAAAACGAGGTCAAGCGGTGCGAGGAAAATCTGGAGAGGGTCGAACCCAACCTCACGCTCCTGAAGAAGATGGAGGCCGCGGGCCAGCTCGATGACCAGAAGCGCGCCATGATGATGAACCTGACGAAGATGAAGTTCCAGCTCCAAGCCGCTCTGGAGAGCATGAAGATCGAGGTCAATGACCTGGAGTATCAGTTGGGTTCTCTGCGCAATCGGGGCATCGTCCGCGTCAAGGAAATCTGCTACAGCGGGGTGACCATCTCCATCCGGGGAATCTTTTACCATGTGCAAAATGACTGCAAATTCACGTCCTTCATCGTGGACGAGCCGACAGGGACCATCGTTCTGCGTCCCTTTGACTACGTGATAGACCGCAGCAGGGACGACTGAGGCGCACAGCCTGAGGGGAGAGGTGTTCGAGGTGCAGCCAATCAGCCTTTTAATGTCGCACTTCAATGTAGAGAATAACATCCACATGACCCCTAATGCCCTGGCAGCGGCACAGGATACAGCCCAGGGACAGGAGATTGTGCGCGACAGTATCCGAATCACGCAGACCGTACAGGCCAACGAGGCCGCCGCTGAGACTCAGAAAGTCCATCGCCGCAGTGAGGACGAGGAAAGGGAGGACCGTCGCCGCGGCGCGCGGGACACCTATTCTGGTCACAGCGAGGATGGAGGAGAAGAGAGCAGTCCCCAGGGTGAGAAGGCATCCTTTCCCAAGGTTCAGTCCGAGGAGCGTCTCCCCTCAAAAAAGAGCTTTGACTTCTATGTCTGATCTGATATCAGAGGACAGGGCGGGAGGAACCGATGGCAGTTTCAAACAGTCTGGGCTACATTAACGTTGATGCTGTAGAGGGACAGATCCGCGGGGCATCGCTCGTGGTGGACCTTCGGGGTATCCCTCTGGACTTCCGCTACACGGACCCCATCCGTCCCTCCAGGCTGGAGCGGGTCCTTTATGGCAGTGCGCTGGACACCTATCTCCGTGAGGACCTGGTTCTCCAGAGCCTCCTTGGCGCTGTTGAGGTGAAACCACAACTCTGGCTGTGCAATGATCTCGACCTCCTTGTCCCCCTCAGAGAGAATGGAAAGGTAAAGGCGGCCTTCGTGGCCTCTTCCTCTCATGCGCCGCTGGAGGCAGTGGGGAATATTGAGTCCGCGTCCGAACCAAATTCGGTCCTCCTCCAGGCGGATTCCGTCAGCGCCCCTCTGCGGCTGGCACTTCCCCCCAACTCTAGGCCCGATGAGGCCCAGCAGACGGCGGGACTCTTAGTGGAGGCGGCGAAGATGATGGAACTGCTGGAGCCTTTTGGCCGCATCCAAAAAGCGCTCCTTTCACTGAACGAAGAGTAGGGGCAAGTCCTTCCTTGGCTGGATTTCGCGACAACCTGGCAAGGCATTTTCTCAAAGAGGCGGAGGTCTGTGGGAGCAGCGACCTCTCTCTTGATGCGCCTCGTATTCATACCCAGCGGCATTCCGTGGAGACACACTCCCTTCAGGCCAAGATGCCCCTCATCAAAACATCCTCACTGACAGCGCGTAGCCGTCTTCAGGTGCCCAACAGCAAGGGTTTCCAATTCTCCGCCGTATCCGTGAGGGCAAGAGGGGAACGTGTGCACCATTACTCCGCCAAGGGGCTCAAGGTCTTCGGCAGCCGCATGAAAAATCAACACACCCTGAAGGTCCATAACGGCCTCAAACAAATGGTGGAACTTCCTCAGGAGCGGACCAACCGCCTCAAGTGGCAGTCCCTCCGGCCTCCTAAAAAGCCGGGAGAAGTGATTCTCGCCTGGTACGGTCCCCTAATTGAGGACGCCGTGATAAAATTAGCTTTGGAGAAGGCGCGGGGAACGCTCCTCGTCTGGTATAATTCCCAGAGTAAGCAATTCAAGACGGGCGGTCTGTATCTGTACCGCCGGTTGGGAGCGGGCGAGAAGCCCGAATGGCGCTGGGTGTAAGTCAGGTTCAGCTGAGCCTGTGATACTAAATATGGAGGTTTATGTTGTATGAGTGAGGAGAGGAAGGCTGAGGCTTCTTCGGTAGGCGTGGGGAGTCTGGTGGATTGTGTCGTGGAGCAGATCATGCCTTACGGCGCTTTCGTCCGGATGACGGATTCAGGGCGGCGGGGAATGATCCATATCTCCGAGCTCTCGTTTAACTTCGTCAAAAAGGTCGAGGACGTCCTTTCCCTCCAACAAAACATCAAGGCAAGGATCATTAAGATCGATGATAAAGGGCGTATCGACCTCTCTCTGAAGAAGGCGGAAGAACGTCCCATCATCCATCAGGCCCCGCTCTCCAAGGATGAGAAGGACAGTTTTGAGAAGAAGATGGCTTCCTTTCTCAAGACGAGCGAGGCCAAGATTGCTGATCTGAACAACAAAATGGACGCTCCACGGTCCGGGCGCAAGAGGGGCGGCGGCCACACTGCCAAGGGACAGCCATCATAGAGCTCTGGCCGTGACCGGGACAAACCTGGGGAGGCAAATGCCTCCCCTTTTTTATGAAGGGCACCGCTTTGATCCCTCGCTCGTCCGGGGCGAAATTCGTTGTCGCTTTGGCGGCATTCGGGTGCTGATCTGTGCGCCTGTCTCCGGCGTGGGGCCAGACGCGCTGCGTCCATTCCCCACAACCTTCTGGCTCGTTTGTCCCTGGCTGCTCCGCCGGGTGGGGACCGTGGAGTCAGAGGGCGGGGTGCGCCGCCTTGAGGAGTGGCTGGACTCCCGCGCACCGGGTCCGTGGCGGGACTATAACCTTCTTCATCAGCGCCTGAGACTGTCTCTGATGTCCCCTGCTCAGTTAAACTTCCTGCGTCGTTTTCACCCCAGCATCTTCAGAAGCCTGAGGCGTGGGGGCGTAGGAGGGATACGTCCGCGCCGAGGGGAGGTTCGCGTCAAGTGCCTGCACCTGCAGACGGCATCATGGCTCGCCCTGGGCCATCACCCCGGCGCGGAGTGGCTGCACGCTGAAGGCCTGGACGGGGAATGCGACGGACAGGAAGTCCTAGTGCCGGCGGCGGCGCACGGATGCGCCCGCTTGCCGTCGGCCGACGGACAGGCGTGTTCTTAAATTTTTTCTAACGGAGTGATCATCCATGTGGAAGGGACGTTTTAAAGAGGACATGGCCCAGGTGGTCCTGGGCTTCAACCAATCGCTGGACCTGGACTGGCGTATGGCGGAGCATGACATCGAGGGGAGCCTTGCCCACGTCCGCATGCTGGGCGCGGCGGGGCTGCTGCCCTCTGGCGAGACGGCGAAGATCGAGGCGGGGCTCCGGCAGGTGCAGCGTGAGGTACGTGACGGCACGTTCCAGCCCTCCGAGGCCCTTGAGGATGTCCACATGAACATTGAGGACCGGCTGACTGCCCTTGAGCCCGCCGGGGCAAGGCTGCACACGGGACGCAGCCGCAACGACCAGGTGGCCACCACCACGCGTCTCTACCTCAGAGACCGCCTGCTGGCCCTGGAGGAGGCGCTGCACGGGCTCCTTGCCGTTCTGCTGGACCGGGCGGAACATCATCGGGAGGTCATCGTCTCCGGTTACACGCATCTGCAGCAGGCGCAGCCCATCTCGCTGGGGCACTACTGGATGGCGTGGTTTGAGGCCTTTACCCGGGACTGCGGGCGGCTGGATTTCGCGCTCAACGCCCTGAACGAGTGTCCTCTCGGCGCAGGAGCCTTAGCGGGGTCCACTCTGCCCCTCGACCGGGAGATGACCTGCCGTCTGCTGGGCTTTGACCACCCCACGCGCAACAGCCTGGACACCGTGGCTCAGCGGGACTACATGGCGGACTATCACCACTTCGCCGCCCTCTTCGCCGTCCACGTCTCCCGCCTTGCCGAGGACCTGATTATCTGGAGCACGCAGGAGTACGGCTGGCTGAAGCTGCCGGACGCCTTCTGCACGGGGTCCAGCATGATGCCGCAGAAGAAGAACCCCGACGTGCTGGAGCTCTCACGCGGCAAAGCCGGTCAAATTCTGGGGTACATGACGGGCCTGCTATTCACGATAAAAGGGCTGCCGATGACCTACGACCGGGACCTTCAGGAGGACAAGCGAGGCCTCTGGGCGTCGCTGGACACAGTAGAGTCGCTGCTCCGCGTGCTGCCCCCGCTCCTGTCCCGCACGGAAGTTGACGAAGCTTTGGCCCGTGCCGGGCTGGAGAGGGGATTTGCCTTAGCGACGGACGTGGCGGAGTATCTTGTCCAGAAGGGCGTGCCTTTCCGTGAGGCCCACTGGAAGGTTGGGCGGCTGGTGGGCTGGTGTGTCGAGCAGGGGCTTCATTTCCGGGACCTCACTCTGGAACAGTGGAAAGAACACATCCCGGAGGTGGGCGAGGACCTGCTGAAACTCCTCACCCTGGAGGCCAGCGTGGCGCGCCGCAGCACCTACGGCGGAACAGGTTTTGAGCAGGTAGCCCGCCAGATAAAGGAAGGACAGGTCCGCCTGGAGAGCCTTCGCGCGGCTCTGAAGGAGAGACGTCAGCGTATGGCCGTGAGGCTGGGCGATTAGCTTCAATGTCCTCTCGGAGGCGGTGGGACCTCTTTGCAGGGCTTGCGATCCATACGAACTCCCTGCGCTACGCCGAGCTGGAGCGGAAAGCCGGGGAACTGTTTGAGATGCGGCGGGAGAGCGTCTCCCTTCCGCCGGGCTGTGTGGTGCGGGAGTCAATAAGCCGGTTTGACCTTTTAGAGAAGGCATTCCGCATCCTGAGAAAAAAACTGGGGCGGTTCGGCTGTCCGGTGGCCCTGGGGCTCCCCGCGGGGGATACGGCGCTGAGGTTCATTGACTACCCTCCCATGTCCCCGGGAGAGGCCCGCAGGGCGCTGGAGCTGGAGTTCAAGGATTATTTTCCCTGGTCCCGGGATGAGGCCGTCCTGGATACCGTCGTGGCTGACGCTCCTCTCGCGGGCTCCGGAATGGCTGTCCTGGCCGCGGCAGCAAGCCTGGATTGTGTCAACGGCCTTCTATGGACCGCCCGGCGCGCAGGGATTCCCCTTGCCGCTCTTGAGCCGGTCAACACGGCGTTTTTTCGTGCTGTGACCGGTGAACACCCCCCAAAAGAAAACTGTCTCGTCCTTAACCTGGAGCCGGAGGTCCACTCTTTTATCCTGGGCTGTCATGGCAGTGGCGTCCTTTTTAGACCTATCTTGAACGACCTCAAGGCTGAGACGGGCTTTGAGTCGGAGGCGGCGCTGCAGGCCCTCGCGGAGGATATCCGCGCAACGCTGGCCTTCGCCGGGAACCGCTTCCATGGAATTGAGGTTCACCATCTCATCCTTGGAGGCCGTCTGAGCTCCGGCGAACGTCTGAGACGAGCGCTGGAGAAACAGACCGAGGTCACCCTCTCCAATGCCAGTGAGAGCTGGCGCATCCAGGGTCCACGCTGCGCCCCAGGATTTGAGGCCGCTGTGGGGCTGGCCTTGAGAGAACCTTTTACAGAGACCTCAACAACGTGCTTTGATCTCCGGCCGGCGGAGTACGTCGAGCGGGAACGCCGCCATCACGTGTTCAGCGCCGTCCGGCTCACGTCGACACTCCTGGCCCTTCTGTTCGTGCTGAGCTGCGGAGGCTATATCGCGCTGACCCTTCGGGAACTCCACGTCCTCTCTTCAAAAAACATGAAACAACAGGAGGAAGTGGCGGCCCTGGAGGCGCGGCAGACGGCTTTGACGGCGGATATCTCCCGCCTCAGGGAACGGGAGGAAAAGATGACAAAGACACTGAGGGCCATGGGGCAGGAACTCCCTGTTCTTGAGGTGATGGACGCCCTGGAACGTCTTTGCGGGCCGGAAATTCGCTTCACCACCGTCCGTTTTGCCCATTCTCGAGGCGAGGATGAAAAGGAAGCCTGTGCTGTCATTGTGGAGGGAGAATCCTCCGTTCCCCTCCCTGCCCTGATGGAGAGGCTGAGCGGAGAGCCGCTCTTCAGCGGCGTGGAGATGTTGAACTCCGCGCTGGACGAGGATGAGATCACAACCTTCAGTCTTTTGCTCACAACAAACCTTCAGGGATCAGTCACTAACGAGGAAAGAGGCAGCAGCGAAAAATGATGAAGCGAGAATCCGCCGTCTTCCTCACATTGATTTTGCTCTGCCTTGCCCTTGTTGGGGGTGTCCTGGGAACAAGGATGCAGCTCGAAACGGCCTGGAATGACTGGGACGCTCTTGTCCAGAAGCGCACGGACCTCAGCGGGAGTTTAAACGCCCTGGCGGCCAGGCGGACACTGCTTCTTGAGGGGCTGAAGGACGTGGAGGAGAAAGTTCCCGCAGTGCCGGAAGGGGAAGTCCTTCAAGCGTGGGTGCAGGATGTCCTCCAGAGAAACAAAGTGGAGCTCCTCCCGCCCCGTTCAGATGAGGCCTCCCATGGGGAAGGGCAGGGGGGCCCAAACAGCCTGACGCTGGCCTTTCATGGAGAATACCTTGATGTGATGCAGGTCCTGGCCGACTGGCGCGCCCTGCCCTTGAGAATCGCTTCGCTCACGCTCCGCAGGGCCGAGCCCTCGCCGCCCCTTGTGGGGAGTGGGGGCGTCGAGGCCTATGCGATACTGGAGCCCCTTCGATGAATCTTAAAAAAATCAGGCCAACAACATATGAGACGCTGCTCTGCGTCTGGGAGACCTTCACGGGCGTGCGGGATGGGAAAGGTGCCCGGTATGGACGGCTTGCCGTCTGGGGCTTTCTGGCCCTGGGGATCGTCTTCGCATCCGCCAGTTATTCCCGCCTGACAGAACTCAGGGAACCGAGGGAACCTGCCCTATCCCTGCCCCCGGCGGCGCTGGATGTGGACAAAGCCCGCCTTCGATCGTTGGCCGGCGGGCTGAAGCTGGCCAGCCGGCAGCGGGCCCGCAGTGCTCTGCGGGTTCAGGCCATAAGGGAGAGAGGAAGGAATCTCTTTGCAGTCCCGCCCTCCCCGACACCGGCTGTCCCTGAACTGTTTGAACCGGAAGTCAGTCCGCCGCCTGAGATCGTGGTGAAGGCCGTGATGAAACTGGGGGGCAGCTGGGCCGCTGTCGTGGACATTGCAGGGGCTGGCAGTGGCCTGATCCTGCGTCCGGGAGACAGCTTCATGGAGGGAAGAGGAAAGGTTGTCCGCATGGACGGCGACCGGCTCATCGTCCGCTGGGACGGCAGGGAGTGGACCGCGGTCCCCGGACTCTTCTGACCTGCCTTACCCCCGTTCCGTGTCTTCCGTCAGCTCCTCCAGCATTCGGCCCAGGCGGCAGAGGGGCAGCCCCACGACGTTGAAGTAGTCCCCCTCAATGGCGGAGATCAGCAGGGCCCCCTTGCCCTGAATGGCGTAGGCCCCTGCCTTGTCGTCCCCCTCGCCCGTGGCGGCGTAGGCCTGGACCTCGGCCTCCGTCAGGGGACGGAAATGAACGACCGTCCGCTCCACGCCGGAGAGAAGTTCCCCTCCCCTGCTCAGGGCAATACCCGTCATTACCTCGTGAGCCCGGCCCTGAAGGAGGCGCAGCATGGCGCAGGCCTCCTCCCGTCCCGAGGGCTTGCCCAGGACGCGCCCGTCAATAACCACGATGGTGTCCGCCGCTAAGACGAGTGCATTCGGCCCCGCCGTTTTTGCGCCTGCCTCCGCCTTGAGGCGCGCCAGACGCTCGCACAGGGCCTCCGGCTTCTCGCCGGGAAGAGGGGCTTCGTCCACGTCGGGGGAGACCGTCTCAAAATCCCAGCCCAAGTCATGTAGAAGGGCCCGGCGCCGCGGGCTCCCGGACGCGAGGCGAATGTGGAAAGCCTTTCCAGCAAGGAAACGGGTCAAATCCATTAGAATATCTCCAATGCGGCGAGGATCGCGGCAGAGCCCAGGAGCAAACAGTAGAGCCCGAAGTAGGCCCAGCGTCCGGAGAGGACGAGCCGGTGCATGAGCTTCAGCGCGATCCATCCCAGCACAAAGGCCGCCGCCGCAGCCCAGAACCATCCTCCCGGCAGGGACATATCCCCGTCCCGATAGAGCTTTATTGCCTCCAGCAGGGTGGCCCCCAGCACGGCGGGGACGGAGATCAAAAAGGAGAAACGGAACGCCTCCCCCACAGCCAGGCCCATGATGAGCCCCGCGGCGATGGTGGAACCCGACCGGGAGATACCGGGAAAGACGGCCAGCCCCTGAACGATGCCGACGGCGATCACGGCCTTGAGCGGCAGGGACACCCCCTCCCGCAGCCGCAGGTCCCGTTTCTCCGTGTTTTCTCCGCCGGCCCAGAGCGGAACGATGGCCAGTAGCGCCGCCGTCACCAGCAGTCCGCATCCCACAGCCAGGGACGACGACATCATCTTCTCCACGGTCTTTTTGAGGGGAAGACCGATGGCCGCGGTCAGCGCCGAGGCCAGAAGAATGGACCAGCCGTACTTCCATTCCAGGGCCTGCCGGGCGCTCCGGGAGAACCAGCCGCTGGTCCACCCCACGAGCAGCCGGCCAATCTCACGCCGGAAGAAGATCAGGATGGCCAGCATCGTGGCGCAGTGCAGTAGGATATCAAAGGCCAGGAGCCCGTCCTGGTTGAATCCAAAAAAGTTTTGGAGCAGGGCAAGGTGCCCGGAGCTGCTTATGGGCAGAAACTCGCACAGACCCTGGACAATGCCCAGGATAAAAGTATGCAGGTCAAACGCCATTCTCTCAACGCTTCCCTTCGTTATGCTTAGAAGAATTCCTTTTCAAGCCATGTGTCGTCCACGTCCCGGGCCTGCCCTGCCACAGAGATGACCGGCATCACCACGGCGTAGGACGAATTATGCCGCCGCAGTACGTCGCGCACGCGCCCACGGATGACCCGGGCAACAGCCTCCGTGTCGATGGAGCGCTTGCCCGAGAACTCACGGATCCCCCGCTCGGCTGCGGCGCGGAGCTCGTCAAAGATTTTTCCCCGGTCCTCCGAAATAAAGACCCCCTGTGTCTCGATCGCCAGCGGGGCCAGCAGTTTCCCCTTTGCGTCCAGCGCCGCCGCGACGACCAGCACGCCGTCCTCGGACAGCTCACGTCGCTCCTTCATGACCTCGCTCTTGATGCCGCCCACGGCGTTGCCATCCACAAGGATAGCGCCGGAGGGGACCTGCCCCCTCACCTTGGGAGCGCTGCCCTTGGTGAAGGTCAGCACGTCCCCGTTGGACATGATGAAGACATTGCGGGAGGGGATCCCCACCTCCTGGGCCAGCTGAGAATGGCGGACCAGATGGCGGTACTCCCCGTGGATAGGCACGAAATATTGCGGGCGCACCAGGTTGAGGATGATCTTCAGCTCCTCGGACGAGGCGTGGCCGGATACATGAATTTGGCGGTTTTGCTCATACACCACCTCGCAGCCCAGGGCAAACAGGCGGTTGATGGTGTTGTTCACCAGTTTCTCGTTGCCGGGGATGATGGACGCCAGCAGGAACACCGCGTCGTGCTCCCCCAGCGTCACCATGTGATGATCCCCGCGGCTCATCATCACCAGCCCGGAGAAGGGCTCCCCCTGGCTCCCCGTCGTCATGATGACGAGCTGATTGTCCGGGACACGGGATATCTCCTCAATGGGGACCATCATCTTCTGGTCCAGCTTGAGATACCCCAGCTCCCGCGCCAGCTCCACGTTGCGGATCATGCTGCGGCCCAAAAAGGCGATCTTGCGGTTGAAACGCGAAGCCACATCCACCACCTGCTGAACGCGGTGGACATTGCTGGCGAAGGAGGAGATGATGATGCGCCTGGAGCGGTAGTTCCGGTAGAGCTGGTCCAGGGTGCCACTGATGATGCGCTCCGAGGGGGTGAAGCCCTTGCGCTCCGCGTTGGTGGAGTCCGACGCCAGGAGCAGCACCCCCTTGTCCCCCTCCTCCGCAAATGCGCCATAGTCCGTGATGCGCCCGTCGATGGGGGTGGAGTCCAGCTTGAAGTCTCCCGTGTGGACGATGCGGCCCAGGGGCGTCTCGATGGACAGTGCCACCCCGTCCGGGATGGAGTGGGCCACGGCGATAAAGCGGATCTTGAAGGGCCCGATCTCCACAACGTCCCCCGCCTTGATCGTCTTCAGCTTCGGTTTGAAGGAAGGCAGGTCCTCCTGCAGCTTGTTCTTGATCAGCCCTAAGGTCAGCCGCGTACCATAGAGCGGCACGTTCAGCCGGGGCAGGACGTAGGGCAGTCCCCCGGTGTGGTCCTCGTGCCCATGGGTGATGACGATGGCCAGGACCTTCTCGCGGTTCGCCTCAAGATAGGAGATATCCGGGACGATGTAGTCGATGCCCGGCAGCTCCTGGTCGGGGAACATCAGGCCGCTGTCGATCACGAGGATGTCGTCGCCGTACTCCAGGGCGTACATATTCTTCCCGATCTCCCCCAGGCCACCCAGGGGGATGAAGCTCAAATGCTCCTTTCGCGCCTGACCGGGCGATTTTCGATGCGAGGTCCTTCGCGAGGAGCCCCGTGTCTTTTCCTTTTTCTCCGTCAATATATTACCTCCAAACAATTCTATAAGATACGTTCCCCAGGCTCTTCATGAGAGCAAAGGGATAAAGTCCTTCAGGCTATCAAAAAAGCCCCCGTCGCACCGCGGACGGGGACCTCTGCTTCTATTTTAACCCAAACGGGCTGGAATTTGAACGTCTTGGAATCTAATGCCCCCGTTTGGCCGGCGTTGTAAAATAAGGGAAAGCTCGAAAAGGGGGAATCTTCCATGGAAAAAGCAGCCGGGTCTGAGATCAAAAAGGCGGTGCTCCAGCGGGCACGCTCCGGCGGCGGGAAATGGGTGGTGCGGGTGCTGGTGT
>JAEEGY010000231.1 GCA_016280565.1 Fretibacterium sp. | reverse complement strand
GGTCTGCGACAGCGGCAACGGCACGGCGGGCCCCCTGGCGCAGCGGTTCTTCACGTCCCTGGGCTGTGAGTGCGTCCCGCTCTTCGAGGAGCCGGACGGGCGCTTCCCCAACCATCATCCTGACCCCCAGAAGCGGGAAAATCTCCAGGCCCTCATCGCAAAAGTGCGGGAGGTCGGCGCGGACGTGGGCTTTGCCTTTGACGGCGATGCGGACCGGATCGGCGTTGTGGATGAGCGCGGCGAGGTGGTGTTCGGCGACCGGCTCATGGCCCTCTACTGGCGTGATATCCTGAAGTCCCACCCCGGGGCCGAGGCCATCATCGAGCCCAAGTGCAGCATGGCCCTGGCCGAGGAGGTGGAGAAGTGCGGCGGACGGCCGCTCTACTGGAAGTCTGGCCACTCCGTCATCAAGGCCAAGATGAGGGAGATCAACGCCCTCTTCGCGGGGGAGTACTCCGGGCATATGTTCTTCGCCGATGAGTATTATGGCTTTGACGATCCGTTCTACGCGGCGGGACGCCTGCTGCGCATCCTCTCGAACGAGGGCAAAACGCTGAGCGAGATCATGAGCAGCATCCCTCTTTACCCCATCACGGAGGAGGCCCGTATCCCCTGCCCCGACACGCAGAAGTTCGACGTCGTGGCCCGGATCCGGGACGCAGCGTTGAAGGATCACGAGGGCATCACGCTGGACGGCATACGTATCCTTTACAAGGATGGCTGGGGGCTTATCCGCGCGTCGAACACCCAGCCGGTCATCACGGTCCGCTGCGAGGGCCGGGACCAGGAGTCCCTGACCCGCGTCATGGCCGACGTGAAGGCGCGTGTCCTGGCCGAGGGGCTGCCGGACTTCACATGGACGTTCTGACCCACCCCATGGAAAACCGTCCCCGGTATGGAGTCATCCTGTCCCCACGGGACATGACCCTGCCCATTTCCCTGGGGGTTTCAGGGGGGCTTTTCTCCCCTGAGCTTCCATCTGGGGAGACCCGGCGCGTGGAACTGGAGATCGGCTTCGGCAACGGAGAGTACACGGTGAAATACGCGCGGGCCCATCCGGAGACGATGCTGTTCGGCGTCGAGGTCTCGCCCGCGTGTGTGCTGCGCTGCGCCCGGCGCGCGGGCGGGCTGGACAACCTGAAGCTCATTCGCGCAGACGCCCGACTTATGATGCGGGAGCTCTTCGCTGAGGGCGCGCTGGACAAGGTGACGATGAACTTCCCCTGCCCGTGGCCCAAGCGCCGTCATGCCCACCGCCGCGTCACGGCCCGGGACTTTGCCGACAGCCTGGCGGTGGTGCTGAAGCCCGGGGGCGTCTTTGAGCTGGTGACGGACGATGGACCCTACGCCCAGGAGGCGCGAGACCGCCTGGGAAGCCATCCGGCGCTGGCGCTGGAACAGTTTGAGACGAACCCGCTGCGGCCTGTGACGACGAAGTACGAGCGCAAGTGGCTGGCGGAGGGGAAGTCGATCTACCGGCTGACATTTGTCAAAACAAAAGAGTTGCCCGCCCCGGAACACCGTACATGGGGGCTTATGCAGGAGAGGAAGTCGATCATGCACATCAGGACGGAGCGGCCCGCAACGCCGGGCTTTGTAGAAGCGCTTAACGGGGCATCAGGGCAGGAGGGCGAGGCGCGTTGGGCCTTTGGCCGCTGCTACGCCAGCCCCCAGGGGGACGCTTTCCTTCTGGAGGTGTTCTCCATCGACGACGAGTTCGAGCAGCGTTATTTCCTCCGTCTTTCCGAGCGCGACGGCGGGGGACTCGTTCAGTTGGACAGGACGGCGAACGCCTTTCTGACGCCCTCCGTTCGCGGTGCGCTGAGGGACGTGGCCTCGCGTTTGTCATGAAGGACGTTCGGCCCACCTCGGGGCGCGTGCTGTTGGCCCTGTTCAGCATCCTGGGGCCAATGGAAGGCCGAAGTTTTCTGGACCTCTTCGCCGGGACAGGCCGCGTGGGGCTGGAGGCTGTGAAGCGGGGGGCAAAGCCCGTGGTGTGGGTGGAGTCCCTCCGCCCGCGGGCCCAGGCCATTGAACGGGAAGCCCATGGCGCGGGCGAGGAAAATATCGTGCTGTCTCTGGAGCTTCGCCGCGCCGTGGCCTGGCTGTCGAAGCGCGGGCGGACCTTTGATTTTATCTTCGCTGACCCGCCCTATCACGAGGGCTGGGGGGCGGAACTTCTGAATGTGAAGGGGTTAGAGGGCCTGCTGGCGCCGGAAGGGGTCCTGGTGGTGGAACACTCCGTCCGGGAGCCCCTCGTTCTCACCCCGGCCTGGGAGCTGACCTCTGATCGGGACTACGGTGAGACACGATTATCGTTATTAGGTCTTCCGCACATCATTTAAAGGAAAAGGTGGAAGGTCTCTATCACTCACCGCCTGATGCTGATACGGCTCCCCCCTCACCTTGTCTCGCCCTTTCGTTGTGATATAATGATTGTGTAACCATTTCAACATGAAAGCCCCTTCTTCAGTGACGCGACCACTGAAGGGCACAGGGGGCTTTTTTTCATGGTAAAATACAAATACTGCATAGTCAGCGTAATGGGTACCGCGATTCCCTGCCGGGGCTTAAACTCTTTGCGAGGCTTAAAAACCTCGTGTAAGGCTCGTCTGTCGCGGGCGGGCATCCTTCAAGAAAGGAGAACCCATTATGTTGAAATGGCTACGCAGCCTCCGTTTCGGGCTTGCCCTGAAGCTGGGCCGTTGGGTGATCGTTGTGTTCCGCGAGCCCACGACCGCCGCCAAAAAGCGGTGAGGCAATGCAGGAGGGGGCGGGCTTATACAGCAGCCTCCGCTCATTTTTCGCACTGCCCCTTCATCAGCGCCTCCACCGCACCATCCCCCAGCGTCTTGCCTTGATAAAACAGGCTCAAATTGGTATCCTTGTATAAAGTGAAATTGAAGGACTCTGATAAAGGAAAAGGTGGAAGGTCTCTATCCCTCACCGCCTGATGCTGATACGGCTCCCCCCTCACCTTGTCCCGCCCTTTCGTTGTGATATAATGACTTCGTCATGAGGTGAGCCTCCCTTTTTCGATGCCGTAATCATCGAAAGTCAAGGGAGGTCTTTTTTTGTTCTTAGAATCTGATAGAATGGAATCACTGCAACATCGTGGACTTTTGAGGGACCGTAGCGATACCGGCAGCCGCCAAAGTCTTCACTGGGGTAACGCCCGGTGTTGGCTCGCCATTACGGGGCGGGCATCTCCGTTGTGAAGGGAGGTTCACCTCATGACACGATGGGTTAAACGCCTCCGTTTCGGGCTTGTCCTGAAGCTGGGCCGTTGGGTGATCGTTGTGTTCCGCGAGCCCACGACCGCCGCCAAAAAGCGGTGAGGCAATGCAGGAGGGGCGCAGTCCGAGTAATCGGCTGCGCTTCGCTCGTTGGGGCTTGCCTGCCTCTCCCCCAGATTAACGTTCACATGATAAAATTGTACGGGGCTTGCCCCGATATCTATAAGATGGAGGGAGACTTAATCATGAAACTATTGATAGTGTTTCTGTTTGCCTTTTTGACTGTGTGGGCCGGCGCCGCGGGCGCGAGTTCCTCACCGGCAATCCCCACAGTGCAGACGGTGGATTTCTACCCATCGGGCGCGAAGTTCGTCTTCGCCATTGAGCCCGGCGTCTTTGACGTGGAGCTCCCCGGGGCGTTTCGGGCCACATCCGTGCGCCTGCTGAACCCCAACGATGCGGACGATTTTCGCGTCGTCGAGGAGTCGAGGGAGGGCTGGATCCCCCCCGCACTGAAGGACCTCAAAGCGCAGCTCGATGCCCAGCAGCGCACCGTGAGCGGGCTTGCCGCCCGCAAGGCCGCGCTGGAGCACACGAAGGAACTTTTGAAGGCCGTCCGTCCCAAGGACGACGACGCCAAGGCCATCCTTGAGTACATAGAGAAGTCTCAGGAGATGAAGCTCAAGGTGGAGAATGAGCTCTCGGAGCTGGCCTTCACGATGGCTGAAGAGGAGGAGAAGCTCAACCGTCTTGAGGAGGAGCTTGAGGCCCGCAGCCCCAAGGATGCGGACTCCGTCCTGCGCCTCACGGGGACGGCGCGCGCTCCGCTTCAGGTCGAGGCCTTCACCTCTGCCGCGCGTTGGACCCCGCGCTACACGATGGACCTGGACAGCTCCACGGGCAAGATCACGACGCGGCTGGCAGCACAGGCCAGCCAGCGCACGGGCCTGAATTACGCAGGCCCGCTCTCCTTCCACACGAAGCTCCCCGACGAGCAGGTCCAGACGCCCGTCCTCAACCCCCTGCGCGTGGGGCTCAAGCCGAAGGAAAAGACCCGGTCCCGCGGCAATGACTCGGCGGCGTATATGTTGGAAGACGCGGAGATGATGGTGCAGGAGCGCATGATGGGCGCCGCAGCGTCCGCGCCGCAGAAAGCGCCGGCCGCGCCGGTGATGGAGTCCACGCTGGCAGACCGCGCCGTGAAGGGCCAGGGGGCCCTCTCCGGCGACGGACGGGAGGCGAAGTTCAGCCTGGGTGAGCTGGAACTGAAGGGCAAGACGCGCCTGGTCCTCATCCCGGAGCAGAGGGAGAGCGCCTGGATCGTCGTGGAGATGGAAGATATCACGACCCCGCTCATCCCCGGCACGGCGGAGCTGCTGGTGGATGGGCAGCCCGCGGGCACGACGAAGCTGCCGGAGTACGGTCTGGGGCAGAAGCAGATCCCCTTTGGCTACGCCCCGCAGATCACCGCGAAGAAGGAGCCCATCGTGGAGAAGACGGGGAGCTCCTGGTTCAGCGGAGTCTTCACCAGCGGTTACACGCTGGAGATCGTCAACGGTTTTGGAGAGGCGAAGACCATCACGGTCCGCGACCGCCTGCCCATCCCGACGGACGAGAAGGTGAAGCTGGAGATCAGCCGCATCGAGCCCCAGCCGAAGGAACAGGACAAGGAGAACCGCCTGACGTGGGAGCTGGAGCTGAAGCCCCATGTGACGGCAAAGCTTGTTGTGGACTACACGCTGAGCTCTCCTTCCGGTGAGGAGCTTCAGTATCGTCGTTGAGCCATGGGAAACAACAGCAGTGCGCTTAAGTGGCTCAGCGTTCCACCGGTTGTTCTCCTCCTCACGCTTGTCCTGCCCCGTTTTCTGGGCAGCCCGGAGGATGCTGTATTTGTCGATCGCTCCTTCTGGGCGATGGCGGTGCTCCTGTTCATCGTGTTCACCGTGCTCTACGGCCTGTTCATCATCCATGGGTTTGACTCTGGCCTTCTGCCCCTGCAGTGTGTTCTCCAGGGGATGATGCTCTGCCCCCTCGCCCTGAGTTCCGGGGCGAGGATGGTGGAGTGGTTGGGGGTCATTATGGCCACAGGCGGGGCGGTGGCCCTTGTGTCGGCCTACCATCAGGATCAGATGCAGTACGTGCTCGGGGCGGCCCATAAGGCCAGGGAGGCGGAATCCAACATTCCGGTCCCCTTTGCCATCACGGACAATTCGGGGAACATCATCAACCTCAGCAACACCATGCTGGACGTCTCCGGGCTCTCCCGTACGGAGGTGGATGGTCAGAGCATCGGCCTTATCCTGACGCCGGGTGAAGAGACGGTGGAGCTGAAGGGCCGGAAGTGGGACATCGTGCAGAAGCCCATGGAGGGCGATCGCTTCTATTTCCAACTCGAGGAACCGAAGATGGAACTTACACCCTCTCCCGCTCCGACGACAACGGACGCTGACCCCTTTGTTGACTCCGGCACGGGCCTGAACACCTTCCGCTACGTGATGACCCGTCTGAACGAGGAGCTTTATCGTTTGAAGCGTTATGGAAGTCCTTTGACGGTGTTCCTGTTGCGGATCGTCCTCCCCGGCACGGAGGAAGAGTCGAGAGTGCCCTTCATCTCCTTTTGCGGTCTTCTGAAGAAGAACCTGAGGGAACTGGATTTCGCAACCAACACCAAGGGGACCGATGTCCTGATCGCGCTTCCGGAATGCCGCGCGGCCTCCGCAGAGTCCGTGCTCCGGAGGATACTCTCGCTCATCAACAGCCTCTGCTCCACCCACGCCGCGTTCTATGACGCGACCACTCTGTCTGTTTCCGTCTCCCCCGAGTCCTCGGAGGGAGCGCCCAACGACTCCTCGATCCTGCTGGAGCAGCTGGAGGTCTCCTTGAAGCAGAAATATTCCCTGGGGGCCTGACCATGAGCTTGTTCAGGCCCCGTCTTTCCAACCGTCTGATCCTGGGAGCCGTTGCGGGGCCGTTTATCTTCGGTATCCTGATCTTTACGCTGATTTTCGTCGCGGGTGACCTGCTCTTTCAGGCTGCAAAACTGGTGATCGAGCAGGGCATCTCATTGGGCGTGGTGGTGCGGCTGTTCTTCTACCGGCTGCCGGAGGTGGTGGCCTTGACGCTCCCCATGTCCTCGCTGCTGGCCACGCTGCTGGGTATGTCCACCCTGGCGGCCGGCAGTGAACTGATCGCACTGAAGTCTCTGGGCATCCCCTTCTCCCGCGTGCTGCGTCCCATTGTGATCGCCTCCGTCCTGGTCTCCGTTATCGCGCTCTCCTTCAACGAGACGGTCGTCCCCTTCACCACCCTTGCGGCCGACCGTCTGATGAAGTATGAGATCCTGAAGAACCAGGCCTCGGCTGTTCAGGAGAAGGTCTTTCTGCGCATCGAGGAGGGCGGGGAACTGAGGCGAGTCCTCTACGTTGATCAGCTTGATACGAAAAAGGGCGTCATGAGCGGCATCATGATGCACGAGTTTGAGGGGGACCTCCTGGTGCGTACCCTCACCGCCATGGATGGAGTGTGGCGGGATGGGCAGTGGTGGATCGAGGACGGCCGCATCTATGATGTCGCCCCGGAGGGGGAGGTCCGCCTGTTGTTGCGCTTTGAACGCCAGAAGCTGGCCCTGAACCTCTCTCCCGACCAGCTCCAGAAGACCACGAGGAATCCCGCCGACATGAGCGCTTACGAGCTGTGGAGCTACATCCGTCAGGCAGAATTCATGGGGACGGACATGTCGAAGCTCTGGGTCATGTTCCACCTCAAGTTAGCCGTGCCCTGGGCCTGCGTCATCATGGCGGTGTTGGGCGCGGGGTTTGGCGCGTCTCGGCGTGGACGGTCCGGATCCGGCGTCGGTTTCGGCATCAGCGTCGTGATCGTCTTCGCCTACTACGTGGTGATGTCCATGTGCCGTGCCTTAGGCGAGGCGGGGGCGCTTTTGCCCGTCCTGGCCGGTTGGGGGCCCAACTTTATTTTTGCCGTCGTGGCGGTCTTCTTCGCCCTGAGGGTAGACCGGATATGACGGAGGCAGCCAATGCTCCTTTGACCTGCGCCGGGAAGGGACCTCTGGCCCTCGGCAGGAAGGGACCTTTGGCCCTTATTGCCGGGGAAGGGGCTCTTCCTGTGGCCATTGCCCGGAAATTGTCGGAGGAGGGCACGCCTCCACTGATCCTCACTCTGCGGGATGATTTGGAGATCTTCCGCCCCCTGGCGGGGAAGCTGGTCCATCTTCGCGCGCCCAGCCTGGGGCGGTGTGTGCACGAGATAAAGGCATGGGGGGCGGGGGCGCTCATCATGGCGGGGCGCGTCCCCAAGCGCGTCATCTACTGCTTTCCCCTGCTGTTCGACCCCCTCACGCGTTCCGTTTTGGCCCGCAGCCTGCGGGATGACCACTCCCTCCTGGGTTCCATCGTCGCCGCCTTCGAGGAGGAGGGGATCCAGGTGCTGCCCTATTGGCAGATCTTGCCGGAGTTCCTGGCCTCTGAGGGCAGACTGGCGGAGCGGGACCCCACGGAGAAGGAGTGGGCGGACGTGAACTGTGGACGGGAGATTTTGCGCGTGACACTGCCCTGCTCCTTCGGTCAGGCCGTGGCTGTGGCGGCCGGGGCCGTGGTGGCCGTGGAGGCGATGGAGGGCACGGACGCCATGATCGAGCGGGCGGGGACACTCTCCGGCACAGGCTCCGTCGTCAAGATGATGAAAAACGGTCAGGACCTCCGTTATGACTTGCCCACCATCGGGCCCGCCACCATTGAGGCTATGCACAAAGCGGGGCTCACATGCCTTGCCGTTGAGACGGGGCACACATTGATCGTTGATCCGGACGAAACCCTCTCGCTGGCGGGAAAGTACGGCATCGCCGTAGTGGGCATAAAACCATGAGCCTCTTCCTGAATTGTTGCAGGAGACCATTGTGAATTACTCTGATATTCATAATAATATTTTTGTGAGCTGCGGCGAGGTCAGCGGCGACCTCTACGCGGCGGACTTTATTGCCGCGCTTCTGACTCAAAGGCCGGACCTGCGG
>JAEEGY010000029.1 GCA_016280565.1 Fretibacterium sp. | reverse complement strand
TTGTTGGGAGAAAAGGAAAAAACTCAGCAGATGTTCAACCGGCGCGTGGCGGCGGCGGACGCCGCCCACCCCATCGACCCACGGCACCCCGTCCGGTGTCCCGGCGAGAACACCCGTGAGCGGCGGCGGCAGAGCATGACCGAGGGCGTCAACGTGGACGAGGCCATCTGGGCACAGGTCCGGGCCCTCGCGGCGGGGAACATGAACACGAAGGACATCGCGTCATTCTGAT
This sequence comes from Fretibacterium sp., assembly GCA_016280565.1. Taxonomy (GTDB): domain Bacteria; phylum Synergistota; class Synergistia; order Synergistales; family Aminobacteriaceae; genus JAFUYV01. The sequence goes on along the minus strand of JAEEGY010000029.1, from coordinate 5,885 downwards.
TTAAACCCTCGCGCCGGGGGGCTGCACATTTTTAATCCCTCGCGCCGGGTGGCTAGGCGCCGGTTACAGGTTCACCTCGACGACGCGGATATTGACCTCCTTGACGTTCATGCCGGTGAAGAAGCTCAGGCCGTCACGGACCTTCTGCTGAAGCAGGCGCGCGATGGCCAGGGCGCTCATGTCGCCCAGCTTGAGGTCCAAAACGACGTTGACCACCAGGCTGTCGTCCGCCGGAAAGGGGCCGCTCCCCTCCTCCGTCACCAGCTCCAGCTCGTGGATATTCTGGACGTGCTCCCCCAGCTCCAAAAGACGGCGGCACATGGAGAGGAGCGCGTCCGTCCCTATCGTCACCCTCCCGTCGAAGCTGAAGGGCGGCGTGACGATGGTGTTGCGCCCCTCCCCTTCCTCCGGGTCCCGGCTCTTGAAGAAGCCCTTGATCTGGCGCACTAACTTGCCGGCGAAGTTACGCTGGATCTGAGCCCGCGCCACGGGAACGACGTGCTGACGCTTTTCCCGGCGCTCTTTCAGCGCCTCCTCGATCTCCTCCGGGGAGGACACGTCAGTGATTTGAATGACCTTCACCGGTTCGTTCAGCCCCAGCCGGTGGATGATCTTCTCCGCCATGCCCTCCGAGGTGGCCAGCACCATCAGCCGGCAGGGCGCACGGGAGGCAAGGTACTTCACCACCTCTTCGCGGTGCACCGCGTACTCGAAGATCGCCCGGCGGATCGCACGAAGGCGGTTGAGCTCGGACTTGGCGCTGCGCCCCGCCATGATGCGCCCGCGGGACACCACCAGCCCATCGTCGATGATCAGGTCCACCCCGTACTGGCGCGCGACGTGTGTGGCCCTGTGGCTCTTGCCCGTCCCGGCCGGCCCAACGAAAGCGTAGACCTCAATGGACGAAAGGGGACCGGCGGCCCCCCCGCGCCCCTCTGTCATTTTGTTTCCTCCGTAATCAGCTCGACGCGGGCCCCCAGGGAGCGGAGCTTTTCATCAATGGCCTCGTACCCGCGCCATACGTGGATCATCTCCCCCACCCGCGTCTGGCCGCTCGCTGTCAGGCCCGCCAGGATGAGGGCTGCCCCGGCACGCAGGTCCGTCGCTTTGACGTCGTCCCCGTGAAGCTGGCGGACGCCGCTGATGACGGCCGTGTTCCCCTTGATCCTGATGTTGGCCCCCATGCGGTTCAGCTCCTCCGCGTAGAGGAACCGTGCCTGAAAGACGCTCTCCTCCACCATGCTGACACCGCTGGCCAGGGAGAGCGTGGCCACCATCTGGGGCTGAAGGTCCGTGGGAAAGCCGGGGAAGGGCATCGTCTTCAGGGAAAGGGACTGGAGCCTCTCTGCGGGGAACACGGTCACGGCGTCGCGGCGGACGGAGAAACGGGCCCCTGCCTCCTCCAGCTTCGCCAGCATGGAGCCAAAGTGCGCCGGGACGACATCCGTCACCGTCACCTGCCCGCCCGTCATCACCCCCGCCAGGAGGTAGGTGCAGGCCTCGATCCGGTCGGGAATGACGCGCTCGTTGCCGGAGTGAACCTCGCTGACCCCCTTGATGCGGACGCAGCCCGTGCCCTCGATCTCAATGGGGACCCCCATGCTCCCCAGGACGGCGGCGAGGTTGTCGATCTCCGGCTCCCGGGCGATGTTCTCGATGATCGTCTCGCCGTGGGCCAGGGCTGCCGCCATCATCAGGTTCTCCGTGGCCCCCACGGAGGGGAAGTCCAGATATATCCTCCGCCCGCGGAGCTGGTCCGCCTGAGCGTAGACCACGCCGCTGCGGATCTCGATCTTCGCCCCCATCTGGACCAGGCCCTTGAGGTGCAGGTCGATGGGACGGCTGCCGATGGAACACCCGCCGGGCAGGGGCAGCGCGGCCTGGCCCCCCCGCGCCAAAAGCGGCCCCAGCACCAGGGACGAAGCCCGCATCTTCCGGACCTGGGCCTCCGGCGCTTCGGGGCTGACCTCCTCCGGCACGCTGAACCGCATTCGCCCCTGCGGCTCCTTCTCCACCGTCACCCCCAGCGCCTCTAAGAGTTCCACCATCGTCCGCACGTCCTGAAGGTCCGGGACGTTGTCAAGCGTCAGCGTCTGCCCCTTCAAAAGAAGGCATGCCGCCATGACGGGCAGCGCGGCGTTCTTCGCCCCCTGGGCCCTGACGGTCCCTGCAAGGGGGATGCCGCCCTCGATCGACATCATGTTCGGCATCCCGTTCATTCCGTCGCTCATGCCCCGGCCTCCAGGTACTGTGCGATGATATCCCGAATTTTCACCGAGGCCGTCCCGTCCCCGAAGGGGGCGCTCTCCCTGCTGGCAAAGGATTGCCGGTAAGCTGCGTTGTCCAGCAGGCGCCGGGCCTCACTGAGTATCCTCTCCGGGTCCGTCCCCACCAGGACGCCCGTGCCCTGCGTGACAGCGTCCGGCCGCTCCGAGAGGGTCCGCAGGATCAGCACGGGCTTTTTGAGCGCCGACGCCTCTTCCTGGATACCGCCGCTGTCGCTCAAAATGAAGAGGCTCCGGTCCATCACAGACACGAAGTCCGGGTAGTTCAGCGGCTCTGTGAAAATGACCTGGGGCGGTGTCCCCTCCGCAAAGGCGCCTAAGTCCCGGCGAATGGCCTCTCGGACCGTGGGGTTTTTGTGCAGGGGGATGAGGATGTGGATTTCCGGCCTCTCGCGCAGCAGGTCCGCCACCGCGCCGCAGATCCGGTGAAGCGGCTCGCCCCACGACTCCCTCCGGTGAGCGGTCATCAAAATAAGCGGGGCGTCCTCGGGAATGTCCTGAAGGGCCTCCGGCTCCGGCCTGTTTTTTAAATTTTTCAGCGTCCAGAACAGCGCGTCGATGACCGTGTTGCCCGTCACATGGATGCGGCTGGTGTGAGAAAGCTTCTTTCCCGTCTGGGAGAGCCCCTCGCGCTTCAGGTTCTCCGCGTCCCCCCGGGTGGGGGCAAAGAACAGGGTCGCCAGCTGGTCCGTCAGCACGCGATTCGCCTCCTCCGGAAAGGGCAGGCTCATGTCGTGGCTCCTGAGCCCCGCCTCGACGTGCCCCACGGGGATATGGCGGTAGAAGCCCGCCAGGGCCGCGGCCACCGTGGTGGAGGTGTCCCCGTGGACCAACAGCATATCCTGGGGCGACTCATCCAGGAAGCCCCCCACCCCCGTCAGCACGGCAGAAGTGATGTGGTCCAGCGTCTGGCGGTCCCGCATGATGTTGAGGTCCACGTCCGCCGCGATGCCGAAGTGCGACAGGGCCTGATGGAGCATCTCCGTGTGCTGGCCCGTCGCCAGCACCGTGACGGCGAATCGCTTGTCCTTCTTCAGCGTGAGAATGAGCGGGGCCATCTTGATGGCCTCGGGCCGCGTTCCCACGACGCAGGCTATCCGGTACATATCTCTTCCTCCTTAACGCGCCAGCAGGCGGGCGTACACGGCCAGGCCTCCCATGAGCGTGAGCGATTGAAGGACGAGGAGGACGCTCACCGACCACAGGGGGGAGCCGGTCAGGCTCATCAGCAGATGATGCAGGTGGCCCTTGTCCGGGTAGAACGGAGACTTGCCCCTGAGGATGCGGCGGCTGAACGCCACCATCGTGTCCAGCACGGGAACTCCGCCAAAAAGCAGCAGAAGCAGGATGAGCTCGTGAAGCCGGATCGCCGTTCCTGTCTCCGCTCTCCTGGCCAACGCGGGCAGTGCGGCCGTCACAAAGTGTGACGCAAAGAGATAGCCCAAAAGCGTGCTCCCCCCATCCCCAAGGAAGGTCTGAGCCGAGGGAAAATTCCAGCACAGGACCCCCAGAGCCATAGCCCCCATGCAGGCCCCCACGGACGCGCTGCCGGGGGCCTTCAGGCCGCACAGCGTGGCCGAAGCAGCGATAAAAAGGGAGAGGCAGAGGCCGTTCACCCCGTCGATGAGGTTGTAAGCACTCGTCATCCCCGCCACCCAGATCAGCGCAACGGCGGCCGTCACCGGGGGAAGCCCCAGGGGCAGCACTGTCAGCGAGGCCGCGATGAAGTGCAGTCCCAGCCGCAGAAATGGGCTGAGGGAACACATATCGTCGAGGTAGCCGCAGAAGAAGATGACCGTCGCCCCCGTCGCCGCGAGGCGAAGGGACGGCAGACGCCCCACCAGGCACAGCGCCATGAGGAGGTAGCCGGTCCACAGGCCCAGCCCTCCTCCGCGCGGCATCTGTACGGTGTGGATCTTCCGGGCGTCGGGGATATCCATGATCCCGTAGCGCCGGGCAAGGTGGATGGAAAGGGGCGTCGTCAGCCCGCCCCAGAAGAACCCCGCCAACCCCAGGACAAAGAGCCTCACGTCAATCAAAGGACGCTCTCCCCTACTTCGTGCCGAACAGGCGGTCCCCGGCGTCGCCCAGGCCGGGCACGATATAGCCGTGGTCGTTCAGGTGAGAGTCCAGGGCTGCGATGAAGATGTCCGCGTCCGGGTGCTCCTTGTGAACGCGCTCGATGCCCTCCGGTGCGGCGATGAGGCACACCAGCGAGACCTTCTTGCCCCCGCGCTTCTTGATAAGGGAGATGGCCGCTGCGGCGGACCCGCCCGTCGCCAGCATGGGGTCCAGCACAAAGACGTCGCGTTCCTGGATGTCCTGGGGCAGCTTGCAGTAGTATTCCACGGGGTTCAGGGTCTCCGGGTCACGGTAGAGCCCGATGTGCCCCACCTTGGCGTTGGGCACGATCTGAAGAATGCCGTCCACCATACCCAGTCCCGCGCGCAGCACCGGCACGATGGCCAGTTTCTTTCCCGCAAGGGTGCGGACCGTCGTCTTTGCGATGGGCGTCTCCACCTCGATCTCCGTGAGGGGCAGGCTGCGCGTGACCTCATAGACCATGAGCCCGGCGATCTCCTGAAGCAGCTCACGGAACTGCTTGACCGTCGTGTCCTTGCGGCGGATGATGCCCACCTTGTGCTGCACCAGCGGGTGATCGAAAATGACGGTCCGTCCGGCACCCTCAAGGGTATTGCCGCAGATGGCCGTCGACTTCTCCGCCACGGCGATCTTGTTGAGCCGCTGGAGGTGCCGCCCGCCCTCAAAGGACGTCGAGAACCACGCCTCCAGGATATCCGGGACCTGCTCCGGCTTGATGACGCGCCCCCCCAGCGTGATGACGTTCACGTCGTTGTGGGCCCTGGCGAGCCGGGCCATCTCCGCGGTGTGACAGGGAACGGCCCGCACCCCGCTGACCTTGTTCGCAGCAATGGAAACGCCGGCCCCCGTCCCGCACATCAGGACACCGCAGGCGGCCTCCTCCGACGAAACAGCGCGCGCCACCTTGAGGGCCACGTCGGGATAGTCGTCCCCTCCCTCCTCGGAAAAGGCGCCGAAGTCCAAAGGCTCAAGGCCCTTTGCACGTAAGAAGTCCAGCACCGCGTTCTTCAGGACGAAACCGGCATGATCACACCCAACGGCTACCTTCATCTGTAAGCACCTCCATCTGAGCACTGCCACAGCCCTTTCAGGACTGTCTAATGATAGCACGAAACTCTGCGCCCTGACTGCGGGCAAAAAAAACCTCCCCCGACCCGTTCAGGGATGAGGGAGGGATAAGCATCTCAGCGTCCGCCCGCCTAAGCGATAACGAGAAGGACGTCCCCTGTGTTGACCGAGTCGCCGGAGTTTACGCGGATCTCCGCGACCTTGCCCGAGGCTGTGGCGAAGATCTCGTTCTCCATCTTCATCGCCTCAAGGAGGAGGACCAAATCGCCGTTGTTCACGGAGTCGCCCACAGCCACCTTGAGGCTCAGGACCTTGCCGGGCATAGGAGCAGTGACGGGGGAACCGCCCGCCGGGGCCGCCGCAGGAGCCGCTGCCGGCGCAGGGGCCGGAGCTGCGGGTGCCGCAGGAGCTACGGGGGCTGCCGCCGGA
>JAEEGY010000230.1 GCA_016280565.1 Fretibacterium sp. | reverse complement strand
GAGGAAGGCCATGATGCGGCGGAACAGCCCGCCCTGGTCCAGCCGCGCTCCGCGGGAGAGCTGCGCCCGCGTGATGCGGTCTGTCTCCTCCATCAAAAGCGGTATGAAGCGCAGGGCCATCCCCACCATCAGGGCACACTCATGGGCTGGGAACCCAAAGCGCGACAGGGGGCTCAAAAGTACCTCGAGGGCATCGGCAAGCTCAAGTGGGGGCGTGGTTAGGGGCAGCAGCACGGCGAAGGCCATCAACACCAGCAGACGCAGCGCGACGAAGCCCCCTTGCAGCAAGGCAGGCAGCAGAGCCCCCCCATCCCAGAGGAGGGCTCCCGCGTTAAATATGAACGTGAAGGCGGCCAGCCAGAAAATAGGCCGGCAGGAGCGCAGAACGGACCGCCACGGCAAACGCGCAAGGGCCACCAGCCCCACCAGCACCAGGCTCCAGGCCCCAAGGGGAAGAGGCGTTTTAGAAGCAAAAACAGAGGTCACCAGAAACAGAAGTGAGAACAGCTTGGCCCTCGGGTCCAGACGATGGATGAGGGAACCGGTGGGGACATATTGACCAAGAGTGAGGGAGGAGAAGGACATCAGCCCTGAGCCCCCTCTTCAGACCGCCACACCCATGAGATGAGCTCTTCAGCGTCCCAGGTCAGGGGGATAAAGGGAAAGCGCCGCCGGAGCATCGAGGACAGCCGCAGGATCTCCGGCAAGGCGTCGGGGCTCAGCGCGGCCATGAGGGAGGGAAGCACCTCCCGCGGCGTTCCCTGGGCGAGGCTCCGTCCCTCCTGCATAACAAGCACGCGGTCGCTGAACTCAAGCGCCATGTCCCAGTCGTGAGTGATCGTGATGAGGGTCCGCCCCTCGTCCCGCAATTCAGCCAGGAGAGCCAGTACACGCCTCCGGTAGGCCGCGTCCAGCCCGGCCAGAGGCTCATCCAGGACGAGACACTCCGGCCCGGCGGCGAGCACGGAGGCAATCGCCGCCAAACGCCGCTCTCCCCCGGACAGCGCCAGCGGGTTCCGTGGCAGGAAGTCCCGCCCCAAGCCCACACGGTCCAGGGCGTCCAGCACGGCGCGTTTCAGATCCTCCCCGGAGAGCCCCGCGTTTTTCGGCGCAAATGCCAGCTCCTCCTCCACCGTCGGGGAGAAGAGCTGATCCTCCGGGCACTGAAACACAAGCCCCACGCGACGGCGGAGCGCGTGAAGCGCCTCCCCCTTCTGCGGCAGGGGCTCACCCTCTATATAAATTTTTCCCGTTTGTATCTTGTAAAGCCCGTTCAGGTGCTGGACCAGCGTGGACTTTCCGCTCCCTGTCCTCCCCACGATGGAGAGCCAGCCTCCCCGCGGGATATCTACGTCAATGTCCCTCAACGCCCACGGGCCGTCCGGGGCGTTAAACTGAAAGGACAGGTCCCGCACTTCGATCAGGTTTTCAGGCTGGCGCGGCGCATCCTCAACGGCTTCCGCTGGAAACGGCAGGTCCCCGGCGTGCTCTGCCAGGCGGGCCGCGATCTCTGAAGCGATTTCATCGACGCCCGCCGCCCCGGCGGAGAGCCCCAGACGCCGGGCAAGACGGCGCAAAGGGGGCAGGTCAAAACCCATTCCCCCGGCCAGGGGCCAAAAATCCTCCGTCCTCCCCTCCCAGGCCGGGTGCCCGCCGTCGAGGACCAAAATGCGGTCCGCATCCTCAAGATGCTCAAGCTGATGGGTCACCTGCACCAGCGTCGTCCCCGACCTATGGAGTTCACGCAGCACCTTCTCCACCTCAAGCCGCCCCTCCGGGTCCAGCATCGCCGACGGCTCATCCAGGATGAGGCATTCCCCCCGCGCGGCCAGTGCCCCCGCCAGGGCCACGCGCTGCTTCTCCCCACCAGACAGCGCAGAGACCAGGGCGTTCCGCTTGTGCTGCATCCCCACTCTCTCAAGCGCCCAGCCCACCCGATCCTGGATTTCCTCGGGCGGGAGCCCCTGATTCTCCGGAGCAAAGGCCACGTCGTCCTCCACCACGGCCGCAACGATCTGATTTTCCGGGTCCTGAAACACGAGCCCCACCTGTCGCCGGAGTTCACGAAAGGGGACCTCCCGCACGTCCCGCCCAGAGACAAAACAGGTGCCCTGCGTTGGAAACTGCAGAGCACCTAAAATCTTGACGAGCGTCGATTTTCCGGAACCGTTATGCCCCAGAACAACTACCCGCTCACCCCGGCGGACCTTCAACGAGAGGTCCTTCAGAACTGGCCTCGTCCCATCATAGGAAAAGGAGACGGAGCACAGTTCCAGCATCGGGGACTGCGGGCAGCACGGGGCGTTCCCGTCCTTCTTAATTTCCGCTCTTCTCCTCCCTGTCGATGAGCTGGATGACAGCCATCTCCGCGCCGTCGCCCTGCCGCGCGCCCAGTTTGACGATGCGGGTGTAACCGCCCTTATCGAAGGAAGCATAGCGGGGCGCCACTTCCTTAAAGAGCTTCGTCGCCGCCTCCTTGTGGGGCATGCGGGAGAACACGATACGAATGTCATGGACGCTTCCGCCACGCGCGCGCGTGATCAGCTTTTCCGCGACACGGCGAAGCTCTTTCGCGCGGGTGACCGTCGTTCTCACCTGGCCATGCAGGAACAGGCTGGCGGCCATGTTGCTCAACATCGCCATCCTGTGGCTGCCGTAGCGGCCAAGCGTTCTATGATCCACACGGTGTCTCATAGTCCTTTACTCCTCCTTAACTTTTTCCTCAGCGTTATCCGCTTGCTTTGTCTGTTTCGATTTAGCCTTTGCTTTTGCCTTCGGCTTTGCCTGCTCAGACGGCTCGTCCACCCCTGCCGGCTCCTCCGCGGGGGACGTCCCCTCCGCGTCCTCAACCGTTTCCGGCTCAGACTCAGCCGCCGGCTTCGCGGCCCTGGTCTTTTTCTCGCGCAGCTTCAGGCCAGCAGCACTCAGCCTCTCCTCAATCTCCGTCAGGGATATCTTCCCCAAGTTGCGGATCTTCAGGAGGTCATCGCGGGAACGCTGAAGGAGGTCGCCTATCGTCTGGATCCCGCCGCGCAGCAGACAGTTTTCGCTGCGGATGGAGAACTCAAGCTCATGGACCGGACGGGCCAGAAAATCATCGTCCCCCGCAGGGCCTATGGGTTCCAGCTCTTCCTTATCCTCTGAGGCGCCCTCTTTCATGCCGCTGTTCGCCGCCGCCTCATCAATATTATCAACGATGTGCCCAAAGTAGGTCTGGACGATCTGGGCCGCCTCGCCCACCGCCTTATCCGGGGCGATGATGCCATTGGTCCACACCTCCAGGGCCAGGCGCTCGTAGTCCGTCCTCTGCCCCACGCGCGCCGCCTCAACACGGTAGTTCACGCGGAGCACCGGCGAGAAGATGGCGTCCGTCAACAGAGCATCCACGGGAAGGAAGGCAGGACGCGCCCGCTCCGCGGAGAGGTAGCCCGTCCCCTGCTCGATGTAGAGCTCCATCACAAGATGGGACCCCTTTTCCATCGTGCATATCTTCGCCTTCGGGTCAATGAACTCGACCTCGCTGTCCGCCGGGATGTCCCCCGCCGTCACCACGCCAGCCTTCTTGATATCCACAGAGATAACGCGGACATCCTTACTCCTGGAGCGGACGGGGATGTGCTTCAGGTTCATCAGTATCTCAATGACATCCTCACGCACACCCGGAATGGTACTAAACTCATGCAACACCCCATCGATCCGGACCGCCGTGATAGCGGCGCCTCCAATCGAGGAGAGCAGGACCCGGCGCAGTGCATTGCCCAGGGTCATCCCGTAGCCCCGCTCCAGGGGCTCCATGGACAGCCTTCCGTAAGTTGGGGTGTTCTCCTCAAACCTCAGCGTAGGCCGTAAAATCTCCAAGTTATCTAACATAGATTACGCTCCTTTCGCAGACGCCGGGGAGAGAATCAGGATTAGACACGACGCCTCTTGGGGGGACGGCAGCCGTTGTGAGGAATAGGCGTCGTATCCTTGATCAAATTGACCTGAAGGCCCGCCGCCTGCAGGGAACGGATCGCCGACTCACGGCCGGGGCCGGGGCCCTTCACGATGACGTCGATCTCCTGGACCCCCTGATCCTGGGCACCCTTCGCCACCTGCTGGGCGGCGATCTGTGCCGCAAAGGGGGTGGACTTCCTCGTCCCCTTGAAGCCGACGTTGCCGCCACTGGACCAGGAGATGATGTTGCCGCCCCTGTCGCTGATGCACAGGATCGTGTTGTTAAACGTGGAGTAGATGTGCGCCACTCCGTAGTTTATATTCTTCTTTTCGCGCTTCTTGCCCTTGCGGACCGTTGTTCTTTTAGCCACGATTGCCCCTCCCTACTTTGTGGCGACCTTCTTGTTGGCCACCGTGCGGCGCGGTCCCTTGCGCGTCCTGGCGTTTGTCTTCGTCCTCTGCCCGCGGACAGGAAGCCCCAGACGGTGCCGCAGACCGCGGTAGCACCCGATGTCGATGAGCCGCTTGATGTTCATGGAAACCTCGCGGCGAAGGTCACCCTCCACGCGATAGTGCTCCTCGATCTCACGGCGTAGTTTCTGCGTGTCCTCTTCGCTGAGGTCCTTCACGCGGATATCGGGATTCACGCCCGTCGCCACCAGGATCTTCTTCGCGGAGGGAAGCCCGATCCCAAAGATATAGGTCAAGGCGATCTCAATGCGCTTCTCGCGTGGAAGGTCCACACCTGCAATACGAGCCATTCCCTTACCTCCTTACTCCCTGACGCTGCTTGTGGCGCGGGTCGCGGCTGCAAATAACGCGCACGACGCCATGACGCCGGATCACCCTGCAAAACTCACAAATCGGTTTTACTGAAGGCCTGACCTTCATCGTTCCCACTCCTCATTTCTATTTGTAACGGTAAATAATCCTTCCCCTTGTTAAATCGTAGGGCGAGACCTCAACAAGCACCCTGTCCCCGGGAAGTATCCTGATGAAGTGCATCCTCATCTTACCCGAGACGTGGGCCAGAAGCTTGTGCCCGTTTTCCAGCTCCACACGAAACATGGCGTTGGGAAGGGGTTCGCAGATAACGCCCTTTGCCTCAATGACTTCCTCTTTTCCCGCGTTTGCCATAAACTGCCCTGCCTCTCCGTTCCGAATCTTATTCTTCTGCTGACACATCTCTGAGCCCGGCAAGGATTTGACAGAAACGTCCGCGGTCTATGTCCCGCTTCGCCTCGATCAGCTCAACCAGCTCCGCCGCGAGATGCGACGTCCGCTGAACATGCCGTGGATTCTTCCTCTTTGGCCGGGAAACATTAAACCGCTCCCCATCCGCCAAAGTCAGTCGATCCTTCTCAAAGCCAACGACCACATAAAACTTTCCCCTGTCCTTCCCCTGCCGGGAGAGAACTACCTGCCCGACAGAATAGGAGCCCGGAAACAGCTCTAATGAGCCATCCGACTTGTCCATGGGGTCAAAATCTCCGGCCCATCGTCCAGGATGGCGATCGACCGCTCGAAATGCGCCGCATCGGAACCATCGGCAGTAAAAACCGTCCAGCCGTTCTCTCCGACCTTGACGTCCTCTCGCCCCGACATAATCATGGGCTCTATGGCTATCGTCATCCCCCTCTGGAGGGTGACGCCGCGCCTTGGGTGCCCAAAGTTAGGCACCTGAGGAGCCTCGTGCATTTTCTTCCCAATTCCGTGTCCCGTATAGTCCCTGACGATACCGTAACCCAGCGGCTTAACGTAGGACTCGACGGCATAACCAATATCCCCCAGGGTGCGACCCTTGAGAGCGGCCTCAATGGCCTTGTTCAGAGAGGTCTCCGTGACCTCGAGGAGCGCCTGGCGCTTTCCGCTGATGCTCCCCACCGGGTAGGTGCAGGCGGCATCCCCACAGTAACCTTCGAGGCAGACCCCCACGTCAACGCTGAGGATGTCCCCTTCCTCCAGCACACGCGGACCCGGTATCCCATGAACGACCTCCTCATTCACTGAGGCACAGATGGTCCCCGGAAAGGGCGTCATGTCCGATGAAGGGCGATACCCCTTAAAGACCGGCGCCCCGCCGCAGGAGCGGATATAATCCTCCGCCAGGGTGTCCAGCTCCGCCGTC
>JAEEGY010000229.1 GCA_016280565.1 Fretibacterium sp. | reverse complement strand
TTTCTCTAAAACCGAACAGCATCTGCACGGTGAACCCAGAGGTCACCAGCATAAGCGCGGACGCCAGGGAACACACGGAGTCTCTGGCTGGACTGAGGCTTGAGTGAGGCCTTTAAAGAAAACAGGGCTCCTTGAGAGGAGCCCTGTTTTTTCTTACGCAGGTAAAGTGGGGGAGAGAGCGGAAAGGGAGAGAACGTCGGGGTTATCTTCCTCAACGCCGACGGCGAGCTCCGCCCCGTCGGGGAACTGGCCCGACAGCATGAAGTCTGCCAGGCGGTCCTCCAGCAGGGATTGAATGGCGCGGCGCAGCGGGCGCGCACCGTACTTTGGTTTGAATCCCTTCTCCAGAATTTTTGCCTTCGCGTCCTCGCTGACGTCGAGGCTCAGTCCCTTGTCCTTCAGCCGGCCGGAAAGCTCGGACAGCATCGTGTCGATGATGCGCATCAGGTTGTCGCGGGACAGCGGGCGGAAGACGGCCATCTCGTCGATGCGGTTCAGAAACTCCGGGCGGAAGGTCTTGTTGGCCTCTTCCAGAATGACGGACTTCAGATGTTCCCAATCCCGCTGGGTCTTCTCCTCCGCCCCTCCGAAGCCCAGGGAATTGCCCTGCTGCGCCTCCTTTGCGCCGACGTTGCTGGTCATGATAATGACGGTGTTGCGGAAGTCCACCTTGTGCCCCTGGCCGTCGGTCAGCCGCCCGTCATCCAAAATCTGGAGCAGGACGTTGTAGACTTCCGGGTGGGCCTTTTCGATCTCGTCAAAGAGTACGACGGAGTAGGGCCGGCGGCGCACCTGGTCCGTCAGCTTGCCGCCGCTGTCGTGCCCCACATAGCCGGGGGGCGCGCCCAGAAGTTTTGAGACCTCGTGCTTTTCCATGAACTCACTCATGTCGATGCGGATCATCGCGTCCTCGCGGCCAAAGAGGAACCGGGCCAGGCATCGCGCCAGCTCCGTCTTGCCCACGCCCGTGGGGCCCATAAAGAGGAAGCTGCCGATGGGACGCCGCGGGTCCCGAAGGCCCGTGCGTGCACGGCGGATAGCCCGGGCTACAGCGCTGACCGCTTCGTCCTGCCCGATGAGCCGGGAAGATATCTCCTCCTCCATGCGCAGAAGACGCGCTGTCTCCGCCTCTGTGAGCTGTTTGACGGGGACGCCGGTCTGCTCCGCCACCACCGCAGCGATCTCCTCGGACGTGACCCGGCTCCTCGACCTGGCGCGGTGTTCCCGCCACTCCTTCATGGCGGCGTCCAGCTGGTCGGACAGGGCGTGTTCTGTGTCGCGCAGTTCCGTCGCGCGCTCATACTGCTCGTCCGCCACAGCCTGTTCCTTCTGTTTCAGCACGTCGTCCAATTCCCTCTGAAGGACCTGAATGGACTCCGGCGGGTCCATCGCAAGAAGCCGCGTCCGGGCCCCCGCCTCGTCGATCAAATCAATGCCCTTGTCCGGCAGGAAACGGTCCTGCACGTAGCGAGAGGAGAGCCGCGCCGCCGCGTCCAGGGCGTCGTCCGTGAAGGTGACGTCATGATGAGCCTCATAGCGGTCCCGCAGCCCCTGGAGGATCTTAACAGAGTCCTCCACGCTGGGCTCCTCCACATGGATGGGCTGGAAGCGCCGCTCCAAAGCAGCGTCCCGCTCCACATAGCGGCGGTACTCGTCCTGAGTCGTGGCCCCGATCATCTGGAAAGCCCCCCGGGACAGGCTGGGCTTGAGGATGTTGGCCGCGTCCGTCGTGCCCTCCGCGCTTCCCGCGCCGATGATGGTGTGTACCTCGTCCACAAACAGGATGACCTCGCCGGACTCCGTGAGCTCCTTGACGATGCGGCGCAGACGTTCCTCGAACTCCCCGCGGTACTTCGTGCCCGCGACGAGGTTTCCCGTGTTGAGCTGGACGATGCGCTTGTCCTTCAGGGGGTCCGGCGCAGTGCCGGAGGCGATCTGCTGGGCCAGACCCTCCACCACAGCCGTCTTGCCCACGCCGGGGTCGCCCACCAGGACGGGGTTGCTCTTCGTGCGGCGGCAGAGTACCTGCATGACGCGGCGGATCTCTTTTTCGCGCCCGATGACCGGGTCCAGTTCACCGTTGCGCGCCCGCTGGGTCAGGTCGTCACCCAGTTGATCCAGCGTGGGGGTTTTGACTTTCCCCTTGCCTTTATGTTTGTCCCGCTCGGAAGACGTACCACTTCCGCGGGGGGTGGGCCCCTGATTTCCGGCGGCGTTCCCCTCCGTGAGGGCGTTCACCTGTTTCTGCACGGCGTCGGGGGTGATGCCCATCGTCAGGAACTGCTGGACGGTCAGGCTGCCCTCGTCCGCCAGGATGCCCAGCAGGATGTGTTCGGTATCGACGTAGTTGACCCCCATCTTCCGGGCCTCGATCATGGAGAGCTCCAGCACCTTGCGGAGGCGTGGGCTCAAGGGGAGGTCGATGGGCCGGGATGTGGGCTGGGAGTGCCCCATGATCTCCCGGATATGCGCGCAGAGCTGATCCGGCACGACGCCAAGCTCGACAAGGGCCTGGCACGCCACACCGCCGCCCTCCTGGAGAAGCCCCAGCAGCAGATGTTCCGGTTCCACCATCGGGTGCCCCATCTTGAGGGCCTCGTGATGGGCAAGCTGGATGACCCTCTTCCCTCGTTCTGTAAAAAACTGCCACATTGTAAATTCTCCCCTTTACGCCAACATCAGGCCGCGCAGCATGCGCTTCAGCAGCTCGGCCTGGATGGTGTTGCGCTTGTGCTGGGACAGGTCAAAGTCGCTTTGCCCCATCTCGTCGGAATGTCTCAGGGCCACCTCGATGAGCAGCCGCTCCCGCGCGGTGAGCAGACCGCGCTCCTGGAGGACCTGAAGAAGCCGGTGGGCCTCCTGCTCCGAAATGGAGTCCCCCACGATGTCCTCGATATGGTTCAACTTCTCCTCCGGCTCCTCGAAGGCGATGCGCAGGATGCGGATGTAGCCGTGGCCTCCGCGCTGGCTTTCCACCAGGAACCCCCGCTCCGGCGTGAAACGGCTGCGGAGCACGTAGTTTATCTGGCTGGGCACGCAGCCGAAGGACGCCGCCAGCTCCTTTCGCCGCAGCGAGACGGAGGGTGCCTCCTCGGACTCCAGAAGATCGTGGATGTACTTCTCAATGGCTCGCGTTAAGTTGGGCATGTTTCCTCCCTCATTGTGATAGAGACGCTCCTGAAGAGGGCAGCGCCGCATTTTCAGCTTTCCATTTTATAACTATGGTCAGGGATAATCAATCATGAAAAATAAGGAGATGACCGTGCTGTGGATGTGTTATCATGACCAAAGGGTGAAAGTAAACGGGGCGAGCCCCCGCGCCCGCTGAAGCTGAGGAGGAAAAGTGTCATGCCGATCAAAATCCCTGGGGATCTGCCGGCCGCGCGGACGCTGGAGGGGGAGAACATCTTTGTGATGACGGAGCGCCGTGCCCTGACCCAGGATATCCGTCCTCTCCGCATTCTGCTTCTGAACCTCATGCCGACGAAGATCGTGACGGAGACGCAGCTTGCCCGCCTGCTGGGCAACACGCCGCTGCAGATCGAGATGGAGCTCCTGACCATGCGGGGACGCACGCCCCGAAACACGCCGCCGGAGCACATGCTGGCGTTCTACAAGACGTTCGACCAGGTGTGCTGCGACTATTTCGACGGGATGGTCATTACGGGGGCCCCTGTGGAACAGATGCCCTTCGAGGAGGTGGACTACTGGCCGGAGCTCTGCGAGATCATGGAATGGAGCAAGCGCCATGTGCACAGCACGTTCCACATCTGCTGGGCGGCTCAGGCCGGGCTGTATCATCACTACGGCGTCCCAAAGATACACCTGCCGGAGAAACTTTTCGGCGTGTTCCGCCACCGCGTGACCCACAAGGGGTCCATCCTGTTCCGCG
>JAEEGY010000228.1 GCA_016280565.1 Fretibacterium sp. | reverse complement strand
CCCGGCATCGACTATGACGCCGCGATCACCAACTGCGGCGCCGAGGCGACATTCGTCGCGGCTCTTCAGATTTTCTACGAAACCCTGGATCAAAAGGCCAACGACATCGAAAAGTTCGAGAAGGAAAAGGACTTCAAGAACTATACGATCCTTGTCCACGCGCTGAAGAGCGCGTCCCGGCTCGTGGGGGCGCTGAAGCTCTCCGCAGACGCGAAATATCTCGAGGACTGCGGAAATGCCGGGAACTCTGCCGAAATTGAGGCAAAAACGCCGGATCTCCTCTCTCTGTACCGCAGTTATAAGGAGGCCCTCGCCCCCATCTTCGGCAAGAATGAGGATGATTCCTCGCTCCCCGAGATCCCCCTGGACGACCTCCACGAAATGTATGGCCTCATCAAGGGCTTTGCCCAGAACTTCGACCTTGACAGTATTGATAAAATGCTTGAGGAGGTGAAGGGGTTCCGCATCCCGGATGCGGAGAAGGAGAAGTTTGGCAAGATCAAGGATTGTGTTACAGCGGCAGACTGGGGAACACTCGAACAGTTGCTGTCTTGAACTTTTACCCATAGGGAATAGGGCTGTGATGGGCTCATCCATCGCTTAGACTTAAGAAGGAGTAGGGCTATGAGTAAAATTTTGTTTATCACGGAAAAGGTCAGTTTCATCTCGGAGGGGATCGTCAATCACCTGAAGGCACAGAATTTTGAAGTCATCACCGTCAAACCGGACGTTACGGCGATTTCAAACTACCTGAAGGAGAAGACGACCACATCCGAGGGGGAACCCGTTGATCCCGAGGTAGCCGCGCTCCTGGCCCAGGAGGGGGCAGAGGCTGGCGATGGTGAGACCGGTGGCGAGACACAGGAGGATTATCCCCGCATTCTTATCCTCTACCTTCAGAGCGAGGAAAATTTGATGGTGGAGGTCCTTGGGTACATCCGCGACCAGGTCGAGGATAAGGGTATCCGGTTCTTCGTCATTGGGACGCAGGACGAGATCGACACGGTCATTGGGAAGTCCGCCACTTACGTCGCGCAGTCGTACGTCCGCCCCGTGGACCTCCAGGAACTGCTCAAGCACCTTCAGAAGGAGAGCGATGCGGTCGACAAACTCAAGGATTTCAAGACCATTCTTATTGTTGACGACGACCCGACGGTGCTCCGTTCAATGAAGAGCCTTCTTGCCACAAAGTACAAGATCCTTGTGGCGAACTCCGGGATGAACGCTATCACGATCCTGGCAAAGAACCATGTCGACCTGATCCTTCTGGACTTCGAGATGCCGGTCATCAATGGGCCCAAGGTCCTGGAGATGATCCGCTCCGACCCTGCTTCGGCGAACATCCCTGTGATGTTCCTGACCGCCAAGGGTGACAAGCGAAGCATCATGGAAGTCCTGCGCTTCAAGCCGGAGAAGTACCTTCTGAAGACCATGCTGCCCAAAGAGATCATGGACAGCATCAACGAGTTCTTCCTGATGCATAACCGAACATTATAACCGGCGGGGAGTTTTTTGTCAGAAAATAGACAAGGAGGCGGGGGCACAGCTCTCGCCTTGTTTTTTAGATCAGCCTGAGTGAGAGAAAGAAAGGCGGGCACAATCAGAATGAGAAAGGGAACCGGCGCAACGAGGCGAGAGACGCTACCACTTGAGGTCAGTGCGTTGTCAAGCGACGGAGCGGGAATCGCCCGGACAGGAAAAGGCGTTGTCTTCGTTGAGGGGGCGCTGCCCGGCGAGACCGTCATCGCGGAGGTCCTCTCGCAGCACAAGGATTTCTCCATCGCCCGCACCGTCTCCGTCGAACGGGCGGCCGAGGGACGGGTTCCTCCCCGCTGTCAGCACTATGGGCACTGCGGGGGCTGCCAACTCCAGCACGCCAGCTATCCTCTTCAGCTCAAGCTCAAGGCGGGCCTGGTCCGCGACGCCATGACGCGCCTCGGGGGCTTCCCCGGGGAGCTTTTCAAAGACCTGGAGTGCGTGGCCTCACCTCAGTCCTGGGGCTACCGCAACAAGGCTTCCTTCCCTGTTCAGTCCTTCAAGGGCCGGATCGTCACGGGGTTCTACCGCGCCGGGACCCACCGCCTGGAATGGGTCCGCCACTGCCCTGTCAATGCCGGCCCGCTGGACGCGCTTTATCGCACCCTGCTGGACGGCCTGGCGGACCTCCCCTTTGGCGGATATGATGAAAGGACGCACGAGGGCAAGCTGCGCCACCTCGTTATGCGTGCCGGGCTTCGCACTCAGGAAACGCTGCTGTCCTTCGTCATCAACGGCAAGCTCTCCGCAAAGGGGGTCAGTGCTTTGGTGGCGTTGGGGGCGAAGGGACACCCCACCACGCTGACGCTGAATCACAACTCCCGCCCCGGCAACGTCATCCTGGGCTCCTACACCGAGCCCCTGCTGGGTGATGGGCTCATCCGAGAGAAGCTGGGAGATTGGACCCTGTCCTTCGGCACCACGTCCTTCTTCCAGGTCAACACCGCCCAGGCCGAGCAGCTTTTCTCCTACGCCAGCGCCCAGGCGGGAGAGGGCGGCCGCGTCCTGGAACTTTACAGCGGCGTGGGCTCCCTGACCTGCTGGCTCGCGGCGCACAACGAAGTGACGAGCGTGGAGGATTGGCGTTACTCTGTCGAGATGGCGGAGAACAACCTGAGGCTCAACGGGCTGGCGGCGCGGACGCTCTGTGGTAAGGCGGAGGACGTGATCGAGGAACTCCATGGCGCTTACGATACAGTGGTGATGGACCCGCCGCGGGACGGCTGTGACCACAGGGTACTGGCAGCCCTGCACCGGTCCAACACTCCGCGGATCGTCTATGTTTCCTGCAATCCCGCCACGCTGGCGCGGGACTGCAAGAGCCTGGCGGGGTACGGTTACCGGCTTATCTCCATCCGCTCCTTCGATATGTTCCCACAGACGGCCCACGTGGAGACCGTCGCAGTGCTAGAGCGGTAATCATGAACTTCTTTGAAGAGCTGGCGGCGGCCGTGGGAGGCACGGAGGACGCCGGCGTCAAACGGTTAGTCCTGGGGTGGCACGCCAGCTTTGTCCTCGCTGAGGATGGGCGCTGGGGCGTTGGGTTCGTGCCGGACTCCATGAAGGAGGCCCACACGGCCCGGGCCGTACACACTGGCGCGCTGATCGGAGCTCCCCTGTCGCGTCTGGCGGGGCTTTACGTCTCGCCCTTCCCCCAGGAGTTTGCCGCAGCCACGGCGGCCTGCGCGGCGCTGCTGCCCTTTCAGGACGGAGGCATTCCCATGGACCTGGCGATGACCTGCGCGCGGGGCGACCGGGTGGCGGTCCTGGGTTACGACCGGGACCTCCTGCCCTTCATGAGGGATTGGGGCTGGCGCGTGGCGGTGTTCGATGACCGGGTGGTCAACCGTCCGGACTGTTTTCCGCAGGACGACTTCTCACGGGGTGCCCGGGAGGCGGAGTGGGTTTGGCTCTCACCGGAAGCTATCCGTGACCGCTGGCTGCTCTCGACTCAGGATGCCCTGCTTCAGAAGAAGGGCTGTTTCTTACAGGGGCCGGGACTGCCGTCGCTTCCTCACGGTTTTGCAAAGCTGGGGGTAACACACCTGGTCGTTCCGGCGGGAATAGCGGGCGCTGATGTCGTAGCCGTTGAGGCCCACGTCGCAGCGGGAGGGAGCCCCTGGCTGTGTGGGGAACTCGTGTGGCGCGTCCACGCCGCGTGAGGCCCAGGCTTGACACAATCCGGCCTGTCAGGGTATAGTCTGCTGGGGTAAGCTAATTCAAAGTATTGGGTGATAACATGGAAAAGATTGCGGTGGCTGCGATCAACCATAAGGGCGGGGTAGGCAAGACGACCCTTTCGCTCATTCTGACCCAGATGGCGCTGCTCAAGCGCAGCAAGGTCCTGGCCATAGACCTGGACCCGCAGCGCAACTTCACAGACGCCCTGTCCTTTATTGCAGATTACTTTAAGGGGAGCCTTCGCGTCAAGTCCTCGCTCTCGCCGGATGATGCCGAATGCGAGGAGGACTGGATCATCCTGGACTGTCCCCCGGTGTTGGGCGACATCACGAGGGAAGCCCTGGACTTTGCGGATATCGCCATCGTTCCCGTGCGGCCGGACTTCTTCTCCCTCTCCAATCTGGGGGTGCTCTACTCCTTTGCGGGGGAAGTGGGCAAAGACCGCAGCCAGCTCCCCGTCGTGAAGGTTGGGTATGACACGAGCCGCCTGGCCCGCATGGTCGAACAGGTCCTCGTGGAAAAGCAATACCCCGTGGCGGGGCGGGTGCCCCTCAACCGCCTGATCCCCTACAACATCACGCTGGGACGAATCTGGTCCACGGGACTCACCGCGGACGCAAGGCGCCCCTTTGACCAGATGTACAGCCGCATCACCAGCGCTTATGGGCGGATGCTGGAAGGAGACTTCACATCGCCCTGGAGGGACTGAGCTGGAAAAATGGGGATGACGCAGAGTCTGAAGGGCATCGACAACATCAAAAAGGCGATGGAGCGCCGGGTGGAGGAACGCGAGGAAGTGATGAAAGCGGAGGCCATCCATGGACAACAGGAGGCTCAGGCCAGGACGCCATCCAGCCTGGACAACAGCATTTCCTGAGGGTTGCCGGGCGGCGTTTGGACCTTTTGCTTTATCCCGTCACGAGGTAAAATAAACAAGGCAGCGTGTCCGGCAGGACACGAGCCAAATTCTATCGCGAGGTGAGGCGTAATGTTTGAGGCAGAAAATCCTTTAAGCCCCGGACAGGGGCAGGGCCAGGGCCAGGAAAACAGCGTCAAAATCTCAGGCCTTTTACATTTCATTGGCACGAAAAAGGAACAGAAGTATTTCCCCTTCTCCATCCGCCACGAGAATCCCTGGCCGGACGGCACGACCCGCAGAGATTTCCTGACGGTGCGCGCTTTTCCATCGGAGATACAGGAAAAACTGAAGGGTTTGCAGGAGGGGGCTTCTATCTGCGTGGAGGGCGTTCTGCGTTCGTCGCGCGGGAGCGGGGAACTCTATCTCGCCGCGCTGAAACTGGGAAGCGCTGAAACATCAGCCCTGGAGAATAAGGTCCGGCTGTCGGGCTGGGTCCACCTTGTCAAGGCACAGGCCGAGGGCGAGACCGGGACGGGGAAGTACGTCCGTTTCGCTGTGCGGCAGGACAATCAGGAGCTGGATGGTTCGCCGCGGCGGGACTTTCTCGTGGTCAGGGTCTACGATCAGGCCCTTCAGAGCGTCCTGGCCGGCAAGAAGGACGGGGACCCCGTGACGGTGGAGGGGACGCTTCGCTCCTCGCGCGGAAGCGGAGTCAACTACGTCCGCTGCACCGCCATCGCATAAGCCAATAGATAAGAACAGGGCGACGGAGGCAGGACTCCGCCGCCCTTATTAAAGCTGCATCTCCTATTCCAGCGTCTCCAGGACCTTCATCGCGGCCTCGTAGTCGGGCTCGTGGGTCTCCTCGGGAACGATTTGCACATAGCGCAGCACGTCGTTCTTGTCGATGATGAAGACGGAGCGGGCCAGCAGCCGAAGCTCCTTGATGAGGACACCGTAGCCCAGGCCAAAGGACGCTTCCCGGTGGTCGGAGAGCGCCAGGGCGTTCTCAATCCCCTCCACAGCACAGAAGCGCTTGATGGCAAAGGGCAGGTCCATCGTCACGTTCAGCACCACCACATCATCGGGACGGCTGGCCGCGTCCTCGTTGAACCAGCGGAGCTGGAGGCTGCACACCGACGTGTCCAGCGACGGAGCGACGGAAATCACCTTGATCTTACCCGCAAAGTCCTTTAGTCGCTTCTCGGTCAGTCCGCTGTCCAGAAGCACAAAATCCGGGGCTTTCTCCCCCACCTTCGGCTCCGTGCCCATGAGGGTCATCGGCTTGCCGCCCATCGTGATAACACCTGTTCTCTCGTTCATGCCCAAAACCTCCTCAGAATAAAATAGCAGTTATAAATGAATAACGCGACAGGGGCGCCTGTTCCCGTGGTTCACTCCCCGCAGCACCCGCCGCTGCAGCCGCTGCAACCCGCGCTGCAGGTCCCCGACTGCCACGCGTTGACCACGGGAACGAAGATGTCAAGGATCGCCGGGATCTGATCCGCCCCTTCATCCTCTCCAGTCAGGCCCAGCTCCCTCATGACGGCCTCCGGTGTCTCCGCTCCGTCCAGCACAAGCTGCACCACGTCCTTCAGCAAAACGCCCTTCTCCGGGCAGACCGGCGTGTCCGCCGGAGCCTTGATCCATTCCATAAATTAATCACCTCCGGCACAGCATCTCGTCTGAGAAGTGGAGCGCGTGCCCCAGGCGGAACATCGCGTCATGGATCTCCTGGGGAGCCGTGTGCAGACTGCGTCCGTAATACTTCAGCAATTCATAATAAAGATTCTGCGCGTCGTAGAGCTCAAGCTGCCACTCGAAATGCTCCGAGAAGAGCTCGATCAGGCCTGAGACAATCTCCATGAGGGCCGTGTCCTCCGGCTCCTCGCACAGCTGCGTCATGAGCCCCTTAACCCCTTCGGCGAAGGCAAAACGAATCTGCTTCTCATTGGGGTGTACCTGCCAGAAGCCCGCCAGCTCGAAGTCCCGGCGTATGCTGTTGGCGTTGGGCTGGGGCTCCTTCAGCTTGTGGACGATGTTGGAGGTCAGGGTAAACTCAGCCGCGACCGTGAGGATTGCAGGCGGACGGGCGTTCAGCGTCGTGAGGTACTCCAAAAGCTGGTCGTAGTTCTTCACAATGTCACGCACGCTTGCCTCGATCTGGTCGACATCCTGCTGCAGCAGCTCATTCAGCAGGCGGCGCTGGGCGTCAGCCGGAATGTGACGCAGGGAGTAAAGCCGGCAGTTGAAATATTCCACCAGACGCTGCTCAGCCTCAATGCCCTCATCCCGGAAGAGATCGCGCAGCTCGTTGACCTCCGTCATCTGGAGCGCATGGGGCTTCTCCTGAGGCAAAACGCCGCAGAGCATGGAGGTCCCGCCGCGGTGATTGACAGCAAAGAGATAAGTGCCTTCCTCACCCGTAATGCGGGAGCGGACCCTCACCGTTCCCGCGGAGAACGAGGAATCCCGCTCCATGTCCAGCAGAGAGGCCCCGCTACTCCCCACCCCTTCGAAGCGAAGCGCATTACCCGACAGTTCCCAGCATCCCTCGGAGAAGTTCGACGTAAAATCGTGCAGAAGAGAGGTGGCGCCATAGTAAGCCGCCATCTGGGGCATATCCGTGTGCCACTGTTTGACCAGAAGCTCGTAGATCTTAGCCCCGTTGCGGAGTTCAGGGATATTACTGGGGGCCTCGGCCAGAGTCCTGAGGAACGCCGGCTCCAGGTCCACATCGAACAGGGTCTTCGCCAGCTCCATGGCGCGGGCGGCGTAGCGCATGATCTGTATCGGCTCAATGCGCGATATCTCGTCGAAGAACCAGCCGCAGCTTGTATACCTCAGGAGAGTATTGCGCTGCATCTCCATCAGGCACAGTGCCTGGACCTTTTCGTGAGGGGAGACCGCATGCCCGATGTTCTGCTCCAGCCACCTGTCCACGTTCTCATCGCTGCGGTCCAGGATGACGTCGATGTAACGGTCGCGGGCATTCCATGGGTCAAGGAAAATATCTTTGGCTCTTTCCTCGAAGAGCCCGCCGAGCTCATCACGCAGGTCGTCCAGGGCCTTCCGAAGGGGAGCGCGCCACTTCTGGTGGAAGCCCTGCGTCCCCGTGCTGCATCCGCAGTCGCTCCGCCACCGTTCCACGCCGTGACAGCAGCTCCAGGAGGAGTTCTCGATGATCTTCACTTCAGACTCCGGCGGGTAGAATGCCAGGAACTCACCATAGACGGTGAGCTGGGCGTCCACGGCGTTGTCGATGGTATCAAGGCAGTAGGCCAGGGCCATATCCCCATTCTTGTGGTGATGGCCGTAGGACTCGCCGTCCGTCGCCACATGGGAAAGTACAGGCTGCCCCCGGTCCTCGTGGGCGTTGATGAGCTGGTTGGCGAAGCTGCCTCCGTCATTCAGCAGCCCTTCAAAGGCGATCTTCTGAGACAGCACGCCGTCATAGAAGAACAGCGCGATGCTTCGCCCGGAGGGAAGGTTGCAGCGGTAGGCGCAGCGTGTGTCCACCCGGCCGCCCGTCACGTCCTGCCAGTCCCCCCAGCCGGCGGAGCGCACGGCCTTGGCCTGGTAGGGGGACAGAACGGTGAAGAGGATGCCGTTCTCCGCCAGCACTTCAAGGGTCTCCGTGTCGACGGCGGTCTCAGCCAGCCACATCCCTTCCGGCATCCGGCCAAAGCGTTTTTTGAAGTCAGCGATGCCCCAACGCACCTCGGTCTCCTTGTCCCGGCGGCTGGCCAGAGGCATGATGATGTGGTTATAGACCTGGGCTATGGCGGGCCCATGTCCGGAGAAACGCTTGCGCCCAATGGCGTCGGCCTCAACGATGGCGCGATAACAAAGGGGGTCGTTTGCCTCCAGCCAGGAGAGGAGAGTCGGCCCAAAGTTAAAGCTCATCCGCGAGTAGTTGTTGCAGATCTTGACGATATCCCCCTCCTTGTTGAGGATACGCGAGGCAGCGTTGCGGCTGTAGCACTCAGCGGATATTCTGG
>JAEEGY010000227.1 GCA_016280565.1 Fretibacterium sp. | reverse complement strand
TTTCCACTTCCCCTCCGTTCTGCATAAACGTCATCTGGCCTTCGCAAGGTGCCCCGCACCTTGCTTCGACACAGCCGACCGACTCGACGTCACAAGCCTGTCGGCTTGCGTGAGCCGAGTCGTCTGGCCGAAACGCACGAACGTCATCCTGAGGGACTTGAAATCTTAAAAGATGACGTTCAAAATAGTTGTAACATAGGCGTGAAGGGAGAGATAAGGAAATTGAAACTTAATATCGCAATCGTTGACGATCAGGAGCGGGACAGCGAGCAGCTGCAGATGGATCTCTGCAACTGGCACTGCCCGGACGGTGTTGAGCTGGGGTCCATCCTGCGGTGCCCCAGCGGCAAGGCACTGCTGACGTCGTTTGAGCCCAAGATGATCCAGCTTGTCTTTATGGATATCTGCATGGACAAACTGAACGGGATCGAGACAGCTAAGCGGCTGAGGAGCATCGATACGGAAGTGCTGATCGTTTTTGTCACGACCTCACGCGAATTTGCTTTTGAGGCTTTTCCGGTTCATCCGTTTGACTACATTGTGAAGCCTTACAAAAAGGACCGGCTGGACAGCGTGTTGAATGAGGCCGTGCGCGTCCTGACCTCCAGTGACCCGGAGATCACGATCCGCGTTTCGCGCGGTCAGCAGCATACCCTGCCCCTCCACAGTATCTCCGCCGTCATGGCCCAGGGACACGGGGTTGAGGTCAGCCTGAGGGATGGTCAGTGCTTCATGAGCACTCAGAATTTTTCCGAGATCGAAAGCCTCCTGATGAAGCATCCGCGCTTCCTGCTCTGCAACCGGGGCCTGATCGTCAACATGGATCAGGTTGCCGTGACGGACGAGGAGGCCTTCAGGATGAAGAACGGCCGGGTCTATCCCATCCGCGTCCGGGGACGGATGGAGGTCATGGCGGCTTTCTCGCAGTATCAAATATCCAGGCTGCGCGGGGTCATGAAGATCAAGGAGGCAGAGTGACATGGATATCTTTATCCGCTACGCTGTCGAGCTTGCAGTCGTCATCCCCGACGCCTTGTTTGCTTTCCTTTCCGTCAGGAAATACCTGCGCTGGCGGCCGTGGGTGACGTTCCTTTTGTCCGGGATCCTTCTTCCGGCGCTTGTCGCTGCCGCCGCCTGGGTCAGCACGGAGCGTCTGCTGCCCGTTATCCCTGTGCTGTGCGTGGAGGGGGCCTTTTTGTTCCTGCTGTTCTCCCTCTGTGTGAAGCTCAGCCTGAACAAAAAAATATTCTTTTTCCTCAACGCGATCATGTTTGGCGCGTTCTGTCTCCTGTACAGCATCCTGATCATGGCCCCCTACGAGGAAGGAAGCAATCTGTGGGAGTCAACACGGCTTTTGCCCCTGAATTTTGGGCTGGTTGCGGTTGCCCTGTCGTCTGTGATCAGGCTGGCATTCTTAAAGACGCTTCTCGTGGAGCTGCCCTCGCTGATAGACGAGGACTACTTTGAGAGAGTATGGAACTACCTGTCCATCATCCCGCTGGGGATTCTGCTCCTCATCGTCTGGATGGTCCCGATACGCCCCAGCGTCCTCCTTGTCGGCCGCGTCCGTCCCATTGCGTTGTTCATGCTGGCTCTGGTGCCGTTGACCGCCCTGCTGATCTATCATCTGCTGTGGCTGGTGGTGATGAACACCGCCAGGAACGTACGCCTCCAGGAGGAGAATACGGTCCTTCAGATAGAGGGAAAGCGTTACGAGGCCCTGAGACGCTACATGGAGGAGACGCGCGCCCTTCGGCACGATTTCCACAACCACCTTCTGGTCATCAACGATTTTGCGAAAAAAGGCCAGACGGAGGAGATCCTGAAGTATCTGAGCCCCCTCACCGAGACGGTGGAAAGCTATGAGGGTTACAGCGGCAACAGGGCCGTGGACGCAGTGGCCGCCCACTACGCCGCCCTTGCCAGGGCGCAGCAGACGAAGGTGGACTGGAAGATACAGATCCCGGACAAACTTCCGATCAGGGAGTCCGACTACTGCGCGGTCCTTGGCAACCTGCTGGAGAACGCCCTGAGGGCCGTCAGCGGGCTCTCGGACGCAAAGCGGCACGTGACGGTCATCTCGTCCATGCTCTCCGATGAGATGCTGGGGCTCGCGATCGACAACCCGTTTGAAGGCGAGCTGGCTTTTGGCAAAAACGGCCTTCCTCGTTCCGAACGCGAGGGGCACGGCATTGGTCTTATGTCCGTCCTGAATACGGTTCACCGCCATGCCGGGTCCATGAACATCAAGACGGAGGACGGCATCTTTTCTGTGGAGATCCTTCTCTGCGCCGCGGCCCCGCGGGAGGAGAAAAATGAAGAGGCTCTTCTCCCGTCGGGAGATAAAGAAAATTCTCCCCTGTGATATGATAAAATTTACTTTTGCTTTGAGCGGTGGTGGCCAATAACCCCTTGCGAGGGGTCGGCATATTGGGAAGCAGCATAATTTTTTTCAGGAGGTTTTTTTGATGAAGCGTTTTCAGATAGGTTCGATTGCAGTTGCGGTGATGGTGTTGGCGGCGACGGCGGCGTGCGCGGCGGTGCAGGAGTTCACTCACTTCACGATGGATATTCCTGAGGGCTGGACGGCAAAAGAGGACGGGCCAACGGTGGGCATCATTAAGGATGACCAGACGGCCTCCCTTGCCGTATCCGTGGACGCACTGCATGAGGGCGATACCATTAAGGACCTTGCTGCCGCTATGTCCAAGTACATGGAGGGCACGACGCCCGAGGCGGACGCCGACGGCGATTATCACTTCACAGCCCATGATGGCCAGATTCAGGTCATCGTGACAGGCGACAACGACGCCGGAGTGTACGCCGCTTTTACGATGGTTGGCCTGGAAACTCAGCGCGAGGCCATCGGCGGGATGATAAGCTCCATCAAGTTCAAAAAATAGTCGGACTGTTCCAGGAGCCCCGCAGCGCGGGACTGAGCCATGCCGGGGGGACGACCCGTCCCTCCGGCGTCTATGAAAGGGGAGGTCCGTTTGTTTTATGCCCGGTGGGTACGCCGGACTGTGCTGGTTTTGTCCGCCGCGTGCTTTCTCGCCCTGTGCGCCCCGGCCCGTGTAACGGGCTTCCTGCCGGCCTATGCAGAAATGCAGGAGTTTGAGACGCTCTCGCTGGACGTTCCGGCAGGCTGGACGGCGGAGCAGCAGGGGGCAACGGTCGTTTTGAAGGCCGTCAGCTCCGACGCCTCGCTGAGCCTCGCTTCCGGCAAGATGGGGGAGGCCACGCTGGAGGAGATTGCGAAGAAACTCTACGAGCAGTTGGGCGGCGTTGATCTTGAGGAGGATGAAGAGGGCGATTTCTACTTTGAGTATAAGGACACGGCCGGTGTCCAGTGCGGCGTGTGGGTCTATGCGGGGGACGAGGGGGAGTACCTTGTGATGGCCTCTTCGGGGGATGACCAGCCCGGGGGAGAGATGATCGAAAAGATTCTTGACTCCATCCATTACCGCGCCACGGTTGAACCGGACAGCGGCGATGAAGACGGTGACGGAGAAGAAGATGAGAAGGATGAAGAGGAACACGGCGATGAAGACGATTAGAGCAGGGCTGGTTTTTGCGCTGCTGCTTTTTATCATTCCGGCGGCGGGGTGGGCTCAGATCGACAGATCCGCCGTTGAGGCGGCCTGGGACCGCGTGACGGAGGCCGATGAGTTCGAGCGTGTGCCCATCGAATATGAGGAGGAGGGCGGAGCCAACGCCTGGGTCGCCTTTGAGGACGGCGGCAAATACAGCGTCCACGTCACCCAGGAGATGATGAACGCGCTGGACTCCGAGGAGGAGATGGCCGGCATCCTGGGCCATGAGGTGGGCCACGTCCGCCTGGGACACTATAATCAGGAAGTGCTGTCGGACATCGGCAAGTCCCTGCTGGAGGCCCACAAGGACAAGATGAGCGGCCTGGCCGGGGCCGTTGGCACCATCGGCGTGGAGCTGACGAAGAGCGCCTTTAGCCGGGAGCAGGAGACCGAGGCCGACGAGTACGGCGTGGGGCTGCTGGTCGAAGCCGGTTACAGCCCCTGGGGGCTTTACAACGCCATGAAGCACTTTGGCACGGAGAACGACAAGACCGGCGGCTTTGCCACGCACCCCGGCACGGGCCCGCGCCTTGAGTATCTGGCGGAGCTGGCCAGGGCGGAAGAGGGCGAGCCAGGCGAGGAAAAGGGTCACCGGCAGGCCGCGAGGGCCAGCGGAGCGGAAGGGGCCGAGAGAGCTCCGGGCGAAGGCGCCACCAGCGACGATATCGCCAGTGACGACGTTGCTGGAGCTGACGACGGACACCACCCCGTGATGGGTTACACCCCGCCGCCCGTAAACATCTCCTACCTGGCGAACAACCCGCCGAAGAACATCACCAAGCGCGCCCTGTCCACCAACATCCCCTCGAAGTATGACATGAGGAACACGGGCCGCCTGACGCCCGTCAAGGATCAGGGCCAGTATGGCACCTGCTGGGCCCACGCCACGATGGCGGCCTGCGAGTCCAACTACCTCACACGGGTGAAGAGGGGAAACTACAGTGGCTCCCTGGGGAATGACCAGACCCTCAATCTGTCCGAGATGTTCCTGGCGTGGTTTACCTTCAAGGACCCCAACAAGGCACGGACTTTCTCTGCGTTGGACGAACACGGCCACGCCAGCAGTCATTTGAGCAACAAGGCCATATTGGACCAGGGCGGCAACGAATGGAGGAGCGCTGCGATCTTGGGGCGGCTGGGGTTGGTGATGGAATCCGAGATGCCATACGGCAAGTTCCCCTCCGCCGGCAAGAAGCCTGGCTCCTACACGCGCGTGCTGCGCCTGAAGGACGCGACCTTCATGGTGCTGGAGCAGAACTCTGCCGCGCAGAACCGCATCATCAAACAGCTCATCATGGACAAGGGCGCCGTGCTGTTCTCCTACGACGAAGATGGCCCGTATCATGACAACAAACACAACAGCTACTTCAAGAAGGGCAGCAAAAGCACGAACCACATGATCACGGTGGTGGGCTGGGATGATAACTACCCCCGCCAGAACTTTGGCAAAAACAAGCCCTCCCGCGACGGCGCGTGGCTGGTGCGCAACAGCTGGGGGCCGAAGTGGGCCGCGGGCGGGTACTTCTGGATGTCCTATGAGCAGTACAAGCGCAGCGGAACGGCTTTCACCGTGGAACCTGTGAAGGAGAAGATGCGGCACTACGGGTACGACAGCGTGGGCTGGGTCAATAGTATCTGGATGAACAGCACTAATAAGAAGACGGGCTGGGCCGCCAGTGTCTTTCAAATTCAGAGCGCGGGGGAGAGCGTCAGCGAGGTCGGTTTCTGGACGGTCGATAACGGCGTGAAGTACGCCGTGAGCGTCTATCGGTACGGGGACAGGAAGCCCTCGGGGGCAAACCTCACCTCTGGGGCAAAACCCGTGGCGGAGAAGAGCGGAACCATGGACCTGGCCGGCTACCACACCGTGAAGCTGCCACAGCCTGTGCCGCTTGAGGAGGGCGAGTGGTTCTCGGTGGTGGTGAAGCTGACGGATCCGAAGTGTGAGTATCCCATCGCCGTTGAGCAGAAGACGAAGGACTACAGTGACAACGTGGTGATCAGCGCCGGGAACTGCTACTTCTCCGCCGATGGCAAGAACTGGATCGACGGCGTGGATGCCACGTCGGCTGCGGCTAATGCCACCGTCAAGGCGTTCACCCTCTGCGGCAAGTCCGAGCCGAAGCCGGATGAAGACGATGATGATGAGGAGGAGGACGACGACTGGGACGAGGATGACTTTGACGACGACTACGAAGACGATTATGACGACGAGGATGATGAAGACGAAGAAGAAGATGATGATGATGATGACGAAGAAGAAGATGATGATGACGACGAGAAGGACGAGGACGACGATGTGAAGAAGGATGAGGAGGACGAGGACGAAGAAAAAGACGACGAGGAGGACGACGGCAGCAAAGATAAGCCCAAGCCGGAACCGGATAAACCAGAGCCGGACAAACCCGAGCCAGATAAGCCTGAACCGGACAAGCCGAAGCCGGATAAGCCTGTCCTGCCCGAGGGTTTCAACGAGGAGGACTATGACGTCGGCATCATCTTAATTCCCAAACGCAAGTAGCCCGGTGGGGCGTTTGCCCCGCTGGCTGCTTTCGGGTAAAAAAACTTATTCAGGAGGTTTTTGGTTATGAAGAAGCGTGTTTTGATGGCAGTGGTTATGGCGTTTGCGGCGGTTTGTCTGTTTGCGGCCTCCGCGCTGGCCCTGAGCGACGAGGATTATCTGGAGATGAAGAAAAACTCCCGCGAGTTCGCCAAGGCCGACAGGGAGCTGACCCAGGCCTGGAACGAGGCGAAGAAGGTCCTCAGCAAGAAGGACTTCGACGCGCTGAAGAAGGAGCAGCTGAAGTGGATCGCCGAGGGGCGCGACGAAAAGGCGGAGGAGCTGATCGACGACGGGATGGAGCCCGACGAGGCCTACGCCGCAGTGACGAAGGAGCGCACCAAGGTGATCCGCACCAACGTTGAGATCGCGCGGAAAAAGGCGTCTGGCAACAAGCCAGCCAAACAGGCAACGTACAGCGATTTCTATGCTGTCTATGAGCGCAAGGACGGCGTCTATTTTGAGACCCACGGCAACGGCAGCAGGGTGAGGATCGAGTTCTTCGACGGCGATTTCACCTGGGAGGGCGATGGGACCATCACGGACAAGAAAATCGCTCTGCGGGACGGCAAGAACGGCCGGATGACCCTGAGCATCAGCAAGTGGAACAAAGGCCACGTCACCGTCATCACGGTGAAGGGCAACGGGAAACTGAGCCGGCTGGATGGGACCTACAACGCCTATGAGGGGCACATGTAGAGGTTAACGGACACAACCCGCCGGGGGTGGAGACACCCCCGGTTTTTATTTCTGCATAAACGTCATTTTATCTGCATAAACGTCATCAAAACCCCCTTGCAAAATCCCCCCGGTTTGTGAAAGAATATACGGTGGTTGAGAGTTCAACCAAGGAGGTATGAT
>JAEEGY010000226.1 GCA_016280565.1 Fretibacterium sp. | reverse complement strand
TGGCACTTCGGGCTCCACGACTGGCTCTTCTGTTTCAGACTGCTCCGGCGAGGGTCCCTCAGCTGTGGACAGCTGCTCTTCGGCAACGGGCTCCGGCTCCGAGACAGGGCCCTCCGCCTCCGGGGTAAGCTCCTCTGCCGGCGGCTGTTCGGGGGCTGCTTCGACCTCCTGCGTTGGTTCCCCTACCGGGAACGAAAGCTGTTCAGAGACGGGAAGCTCCGATTCTTCCGTAGCGACAGAAGGCTGCTCCGCAACAACAGTAGACTCCTCCACTGCAACGGATCCCTGTTCCCCAACGGTGGGCTCCAAAAGGGCCTCCTCCTGCTCAGGGGCCTCCATCTCAGGCTCAGGCAATGGATTCTTCTTTGGCCGTCCCCTCTTGCGCTTAGGCGTTTCCGGCTGGAGGGTCTCCCCAGCTGTGGGCTGCTCGGACTTACGAGGCCGTCCTCTTCTGCGCTGGAGCGCGTCAACCTCCACAGGACGCATGGGCTGCTCCGTGTCCACAGCCTCAACCTCCTGCCGCCTCAGCACCTGCTCTTGATTGTCGACGGTGTTTGGAGACGTCCCCTCAACCGTCCTTCTCAGTCTCGGCATGATCCACCCCCATGTCCCCTTTTCCTGGAGACGCTCTCTTACGGTATTGCCAGTATTATAACAGATAGAGCCTCATGCGCCCAACGCCTGGGCCATGACTTTATCCACACGCTTCGCAAACGAAGCGGGGTCCGCCAGTGCCGCGCCCTCCAGGAGGAGCGACTGGTCGTAGAGGATCGAGATCAGGTCTGCCGTCTGCGGGTCCTTATCCTTCGCCATCCCCATGAGCTTCCTGATCAGGGGATGCTCCACGTTGAGTTCCAAAATCCTTTTCTGCGGCGGAGGAGTCTGCCCCGCGGCCCGGAGAAGCTGCTCCATCTGGAAGGAAAGTCCATTGGGGGAATCCCGCAGGCACGCCGGAGAGTCCGTCAGGGCCAGGGAGGGACGCACGTCCTCCAGCCGCTCAGAAAGGGCCGAAAGAGCCTGCTCCTTCAGCGGAGCGAAGTCCGACTCCATGTCCTTGAGCCGTGTCTCATTTTCCTTCTGCTCCTCCTCGCCCTCCGGTGTGACGGAGCCGGACCCCACGTTCAGGAGCTTGGGAAAATCCTCCCCCATCATGGAGACATTCGCAAGGATCACCTCGTCCACCGGGTCCGTCATCAGGAGGACCTCATAGCCCTTCTTTGTGAACGGCTCCAGCTTCGGCGAGGACTTCAGCGCGGCGATATCGCGCCCCGCCAGGCAGTAGATTCCCTTCTGATCCGGCTTCATGCGCTCGCGATAGGCCGCCAGCGTCGTCCAGCCGCCGTTCTCCTCCCCGGCCGTCGTGTGGAACAGGGCAAGGTCTAAAATCGTCTTGGCGTGCTCGTGGTCCTGGACGATGCCCTCCTTGAAGATGCGCCCAAAGGCCGCCCAGAACTTTTCGTACTTCTCCCGGTCGGACTCCAGCATCTTCTTCAGCTCGTTGAAGACCTTGCGCTGCGTGCTGCGGCGAATGACGCGGATGATGGGCTCGTCCTGAAGGATCTCCCGCGAGATGTTCAGGGGGAGGTCATCGCTGTCCACCACACCCCTAAGGAAACGCATATACTCCGGGATGAGGTCCTGGCAGTCGTTCATGATGAACACGCGGTTGATGTAGAGGCTGATGCCCCCCGCCTTGGGGTTCATAAAGAGGTCGAACGGCGCCTCAGAGGGAAGGAAGAGCAGCCCCTTGAAACTGGTAGCCCCCTCCGCGCTCAGTCGAATGTGGGCCAGGGGCTCCTTCCAGTCGTGGGTCAGGTGGCGGTAGAACTCGCGGTACTCCTCCTCTTTAACCTCGCTCTCGCTGCGGCACCAGATCGCCTTCTGCGAATTGACGGTCTCATCCTCAACTGTCTCCTTGCCGTCCTTGTGGCGGGTGACGGACATGACGATGGGCCAGGCGATGAAGTCCGAATACTGATGGATGATGTCGCGGAGCGTCCACTCGTCGGCGTAGTCCTTCCCGCCCTCAGCCATCGGGCGCAGGTGGAGCGTGACCGTCGTGCCACAGTCCCGGGCCGCCTCGGAAAGCGTGTAGGAACCATCTCCGTCGGAAGTGAAGCGGCAGGCCTCCGCTGTGCCCAGCTTGCGGCTGACGACCTCAACGCTGTCCGCCACCATGAACACGGAGTAGAAACCCACGCCAAACTGCCCGATGAGCTGGTCCTGATTCTCTTCCTGTTTGACGGCGGCCAGGAACTCTTTTGTCCCGGACTTGGCAATGGTCCCCAGGTATTGGATCATCTCGTCCCGGGTCATGCCGATGCCGTTGTCGGAGACGGAGAGCGTCCGCCCTTCCTTGTCCCAGGCGATGCGGATCTCCGGCGTGAAGTCCGCCAGCTCGGAATTGCGAAGACGCTCAATACGCCGCTTGTCCAGCGCGTCCGACGCGTTGGAGATCAGCTCGCGCAAAAAGATATCCCGGTTGGAGTACACCGAGTTGATCATCATCTTCAGGAGCTCGGCGGCCTCCGATTGAAATTGAAATTTTTCTTCAGCCATTTTTATTTAACGGTCCTTTCCCCGTGCCCGGACCGTCCTCCCATCTGACAGAACAAAGCCGAGGACAGCGACCTGCCCTCGGCGTCCTTTCACCTGACGGACGGCGTTCAGCTCGCCGCCTCTTCGTCCTTTACGGTGACAACCTTCCTGCCGCGGTAGTAGCCGCAGGCGGGGCAGGCGTGATGCGACTGAACAGCCTCTCCACAGTGGGGGCAGCTGCTGGTCTTGGAGGCTCTGAGGGCTCCCAGCCAGTGGGCCTTGCGCTGTGCTGTCCGCGCGTGCGATGTCTTTCTCTTCGGTGTAGCCATTTCGTTTCCTCCTCTAACGTAATAAAACAGGTATTTCCCTGAGCGCGGCTCAGGATTCCTCAAGGGAGAATTGGCGAAGGACCTCAAACCGCGGGTCTCCCTCTTCTCCCTCACAGGAGCAGGGCCCCTCGTTCAGGTCGGCGCCGCACCGGGGACAAAGCCCCGCGCAGTCCTCCCGGCAGAGGACCTTGGAAGGAAGAAGGAGCAGTACACTCTCCCACACCTGGGGCGCCAGGTCCAACGTCCTGCCAAAGAAGTCGATCTCCACTGGCATAAAACCGTCGTCGGACTCAAGCTCCGTGTCCTTCCCAAACTCCAGGCCACGCAAATAGTAAAGATACATCAAATCGTCCGATATTGCAAGGGTCGTCTCCTTCAGACAACGCGCACAGGGCGCGACAGCCTTAAAGCTGAGAGAGAGCGTCACCGAAAGGAGCGACGACTCAAGCCACTGGGCCGCCGCCCTGACGGAACATCCCTCCGGCAGAAGAAAGTGCTGTCCCTCAAAGTCAACCCCGTCTGGGAAGGGAAGTTCCCACTCCTCCTCTGCCCTGGCCTCCGTGTCGTTGCGCGGGGGGAGGGCAAGGATGCAGCGGAAATCAACCGTGCCGTCCGGGGACGGATTAGAAGGCAAGGCGCTTTGTGTCACGGGCGATCATGAGCTCCTCGTTCGTCGGGATGACCAGCACATGCACCCTGGAACCGGCCGCGCTGATCTCCATCTCCTTGCCGCGCATGTCGTTCTTCTGAGCGTCGATCTTGATCCCCAGGAACTCCAGGCCCTCGCACACTGCGGCGCGGGTCGCGGCGCTGTTCTCCCCCACCCCGGCCGTGAAGACCAGGGCGTCGATCCCGCCCATCGCCGCGGCGTAGGCCCCGATGTACTTCTTCACATCATAGGTCAGGATGTCCTCGGCCAGCTTTGCGCGCTTATCGCCCTTATCTGCGGCGGATTCAATGTCGCGGAGGTCGCTGCTGATGCCGGAGACACCCAGAAGTCCGCTCTTCTTGTTCAGAAGGGAGTCCAGCTCCGCCACGCTCAGCTTCTCCGTGTTGGCGATGAAGGGCAGGAGCGCCGGGTCCACGTCTCCGCTGCGGGTCCCCATCAGGACGCCGGCCAAGGGCGTGAATCCCATCGATGTGTCGATGGATTTGCCGCCGTCCACCGCGGTGATGGAACTGCCGTTGCCCAGGTGGCACGTCACGATCTTAAGCTTCTCGATGGGCTGGCCCAACATCTCGGCCGCGCGGCGGGAAACGAAGAAATGGCTTGTGCCGTGGAAGCCGTAGCGGCGCACCTTGTACTTCTCATAGTAGCCGTAGGGCACACCGTAGATGAAGGCGTGGGGCGGCATGGTCTGATGGAAGGCGGTGTCGAACACGCCGACCTGGGGAATGTTGGGCAGGGCGGCGGTGACGGCCTCAATGCCCATGATGTTGGCTGGATTGTGGAGCGGCGCAAGGGGAACGCAGCGCTTAACGGCCTCCATGACCTTGGCGTCCAGTTTGACGGACGAGGCGAAGTCCTCACCCCCATGGACGACGCGGTGTCCCACGGCGGAGAGCTCGCTGAGGGAGGAGAGGACGCCATGCTGTTTGTCGGTCAGCGCGTCGAGGACCAGTTTGATGGCAACCTTGTGGTCCGGGATCGGCGTCTGGGTGACGATGGCGTCCATGCCCGTCTTGGTGTGCTTGATCTGGGAGCCCTCAATGCCAATGCGCTCAACGAGGCCCTTCGCCAGAACGGACTCGTTGTCCATGTCGAAAAGCTGATACTTGAGCGAGGAGCTGCCGCAGTTGATGACCAAAATCTTCATTACCTGATCTACCTGCCCTTCTAAGATTAACCTCCCTGGGGAAGGGCCTTCGGCCCCCGCCAACGGGGTTGTATTCGACTAATATCTCTTATTATAATATAAAAAATACGACTGTGGAGGAATCTCATGGAGGAAAGCACTGCGCCTATCGTTGGCATCGTCGCCGAGTATAACCCCCTGCACAACGGACACCTCCTCATGCTGGAGGCCGCGCGATCCAGACTGGGGGACGTGCCCTGTGTCATCGTGCTGTCCTCAAGCTTCACCCAGCGGGGGGAGCCCGCCCTGTGCGACAAATGGAC
>JAEEGY010000225.1 GCA_016280565.1 Fretibacterium sp. | reverse complement strand
TCTGGGCGCACACGTAACCGCTGAATTTCCCCTTGCCGAAAAACGGGGCCAGCTTGTTCTTTGCAAACCACCCCGTCACCTGGGCCACCCACTCCTCCGCCCGGGCGTCGCCCTGCACGTCCTTTGGCATGGGCGGCAGCACCCTGCGCCAAAAATCCGGCTGCGCCTTTAAAGCGGCGGCAACCAGGAAGGGATTGGTCGTTTGCCCGATGGCGCCGTTTCCAATCGCCTCGTCCAGCTCCTCGACGATGGCGCTGTCATGCCAATAGATAGAAGACGTTTGAGAAGAAAGCCACCTCAGATATTTATTCTCTGCCATGCCATCCGCTCCTATCTTCATAAACGCAAACAGAGAGACTCTCTCCTGCGATGTGTTCGTTTCAGGTTATCCGGTTGTTATAACAAGTAGTTTCCTATATTTATAACGAGTATATCGCCGTGCCCTTGTTTTGTCAATGTGAGGCTTCAGCTTGTGTTATGTTCCGTAATTGGGATAAGCTCTCCACTTCCACATCTTCCTGACAGCGGCGCTTAAACTGAGCGCTGTCATTGAGACTGTCGATTTCTTCTTGTTTGTATTATTGGTATTTTGCTGGGGGAGAGGGGAGAAGCTATTCGCTTATATCCTCCTCGGGATAGGGTTCGTTTTCCCTGTCCATATCCGGTTCAGGGAGCTGCGCCACGGGGCCCTCGCCCAGCTCGCCCAGTTCCTCAAGGCTGGGCAGGTCCGCGATGGCGTTCAGGCCAAAAAGCTCCAGGAAACGTGGTGTCGTGCGGTAGAGCAGGGGAGAGCCGCTGCCCTTCTTGCGGCCGGCCAGGCGCACCAGGCCGTAGCTCAGCAGACGCTCAATGACGCCGTCTGACCGGACGCCCCGAAGGTCCTCCACCTCGCCCCGCGTAACGGGCTGGTTGTAGGCGATGATGGCTGCCGTTTCCACCGCCGCCCGGCTGAGGCGAACATGTCCCTTCTGGGCTGTGTCACGGAAGCGCGAGAGGACCTCCGCAAAGTGAGGGTTCGTCTCCAGCGCCCACCCCCCGGCCAGGGCCTTGAGCACCAGCCCGTGCCCTGCGCTCAGATGCTCCTCCAGCTCCTTCAGCGCCACAGACAGCATGGAAGCCGGCACGCCAAAGACCTCCCGCAGCTCCGCCTCTGTCACGGGCGATGTGGCCACGAACAGCACCGCCTCGATCTGCGCCGCGAGGACAGACAGGCCCTGCGGCGTTTCGGGCTGCTCAAGGTGTTCTGGCTCAGGCTGGCTTTGCGAGGACTTTGACATCGGTAAAAAGGGCCTCCTGCTCAATGGTTATCTTCCCCATGCGGCACATCTCCAAAAGCGCCAGCAGCGTCACCACCAGTGCCCGGATCCCCCGGATGGAGGAGCGCGCCGTGCGGCACAGGGCGTTGAGAAAGAGCGTCCCCTCCTCCTGAAGCTGCTCCTCCAGCTCGGCAATGCGCGTCTGGATCTGCTCCTCGTCCGGCACGGGCTCGTTGGTGAACCCGTCCCAGTCCGCGGCGTCCTCCTCTAAGAGCTGCGCCCGGCGGCGTTTCTTCTCCTCTTCGTAGCGCTCGTAGATACCCCACCACACGCGGCACATGAAGTAGAGCCCTCCAACGTCGTAATCCACGTCTGCCTGGGCATTCTCCTCTTCTGAAGGCAGGCGTCGGAAACAACGGTTCTCGCGCTCCAGCCTCTCACCCAGCCAGCGGTACGCCGCGCGGTAGGGCCGGTAGCGCGAGAGAGATTCCATGATGGCGTCCTCATCGACAGCTTCCAGCTCCTCGTCGGTGATGGGTTCCTCGAAGGCGTCGCTCCGCGGCAAAAGTGCACGGGTCTTCTCCAACAACAGCCCCGCCACCATGTAGAAGAACTCCACCAGCGTGTCCACGGAGGCGTGCTGCGTGCGGGCCAGATAGACGCCATAGATGCGCACGAGCTGCGTAATCTTGAGCTGGGAGGCCTGAAACTGCCGGCTCTCCACCAGGCTGCACAACAGGTCCAGAGGCCCGGAGAAGCCCTCGACGGAGATATTAAACGCTTCTGTCAATGATAGCGGCTTCCCTGGTTCAACGTGCCGGGTTCATCAGCAGACCCATGGCGGGGTAAACCGCCGCCATCGTCTCCCGTGCCACGGCACCGGCCCGCCGGGCCCCGTCAGCTAAAATATCGTCCAGCAGTTTTTTATTGCCCTCGTACTTTGCCCGGCGCTCACGGACGGGCTCCAGCATCTCCTGAAGGTGCGCATTCAGCCGTTTCTTGCACTCAATACAGCCGATGCCCGCGCTGCGGCAGTCTTCGGCGAGCTCCGCCTTCTCCGCCTCGTCGGAGTTGAAAACCTTGTGCAGGTCCCACACGGGGCACTTCTCCGGCGTGCCGGGGTCGGTCTTCCTCATGCGGGCCGGGTCCGTCATCATCGTCCGCAGCTTGTTCCAGATGGAGTCCGCCGACTCCGATATCTGAAGCGAGTTGCCATAGGATTTGCTCATCTTCCGGCCGTCGATGCCCGGCACCTTCGGCGTCTTTGTGAACAGCGGCTGCGGTTCCACCAGCAGATCCTCGCCAAAGAAATGGTTGAAGCGCCGCACGATCTCGCGGCTCAGCTCCAGGTGTGCGCTCTGGTCTTCACCCACTGGCACCAGGCTTGCCTTGTAAAGCAAAATATCCGCCGCCATCAGGACGGGATAGCCCAGGAAGCCGTAGTTTCCCAGGTCCTTGTCCTTGATATTTTCGATCTGCTCCTTGTACGTCGGGTTGCGGTAGAGCCAGCCCAGCGGGGTGATCATCCCCAGGGCCAGGGCCAGCTCCGCGTGCTGCGGAACATGGGACTGAATGAAGAGCGGGCTTTTTTCAGGGTCCAGTCCTACGGAGAGCCAGTCGAGCAGCGCGGCGTAGCAGTACTCGCCCGTGTTCGCGGATTCCGCGTAGTTCGAGGTCAGCGCGTGCCAGTCCGCGATGCCGTAGAAGCACTCGTAGCCCTCGTCATTCTGCAATCTCACAAAGTTGCTCAGCGCCCCGGCCATGTGCCCCAGGTGCAGGGGGCCCGTCGGCCTCATCAAGCTCAAAACCCGCTTCTTCATCAAACATTCACTCCTAAAAAGTCCTGTTTCTAAATTCTGATGGGGACGCACAGCCCCCACGTATCCAACAAAAGGACCTCCACCCCATCCTCCGCCGTGAGCTCTTCCAGGCGGCGCGCCAGTTCCGGCAGCGAAGCCCGTTCCATCTCTCCGTGGTCCGCCACCGCGACGGGGAGTCCCGCGTCGTTCGCGTCCATCAGCTCATGATACTTCATGTCCGCAGTGAGATAGAGGTCCGCGCGCTGTGCTCTGGCCGCGGGCCAAAGGCTCCCCCCGGCCCCACCGCAGAGGGCCACCTTAGACACAAAACCAGCCGGCGGCGCGTAGGCATCGATTCGCGTCAGCCCCCACGCCTCCTTAACCTGTTCCAAAAACTCCTCCAACACGACCGGTTCGGGCAGTTTCCCGAAAAGCCCCAGCCCGGAGCCCGTGTCCAGCGGTTCTGTCCCCCGAAGCCCCAGCAGACGGGCCAGCTCCGCGTTCACCCCCGCCTTGTCCCAGTTGGTATGGGCGGCCAGGATGGCGACGTCGCGTTTGATGGCCTCCCTCACCACACGCCCAACTCCGGCGTTCAGGTCGAGCTTTTTGATGGGGTGGAAGAGCAGCGGATGGTGACACAGAAGGACTTCACATCCCGCCTCCGCCGCCTTGGCGACCGCATGAGCGGTGGGGTCCAGCGCCACAGCCACGCGCCGAACTTCCGCGCCCAGGTCCCCCACCATCAGACCGATATTATCCCACTCCTCGGCCAGGCTGAAGGGCGCGATCTGGTCTATCTTGCCCAGCAGGTCCCGTACCCGCATCTCACTATCCGCCTGACTAATACGCCAGCTTGTAGATCTCCAGCACGTCCTCCGCGTCCAGCGGCTTCAGCACGCCAAAGGGGCAGGCCTTGGACGCGTTGTCCGCCAGCTTCTGGATGTCCTCCTCCGGGATGTCCAGCTCCCGCAGCGTGGTGGGGGCGCCGATCTCACGGAAAAAGTCCTCCAGCGACTCGATGGCGCTGAGGGCTTTTTCCTCGTCGCTCACGTCGTCGAAGTTGTCGAACACGTTCTCCGCCAGCCGTGCGAAGGGAACGGGGTTCTCCTCGCAGAGGTGGCGGGCCCAGGCCGGCATCATCACCGCCAGGGATGCCCCGTGGGGCACATCATACAGCAGGCTGAGGGAATGTCCCAGCTTGTGGGAGGAAAAGTCCCCCCGCGCCGCCCGGCCGCAGGAGAAGAAGCCACTGTGGGCCATGGCCCCCGCCCAGGCGTACTCCGCCCGTGCTTCGTAGTTTTGCGGGTCCTCGATCAGTTCCGGGATCAGCCGTATCATGCTGCGGATAAGGGTATAGCCCAGCTCGTCCACCATCTCCGTGCCCTCGTCGCCGTCCAGCACGCGCTCCAGCACATGGGCGATGATGTCGATGCCGCCGTTGACCGTCTGCCGCTCCGGCAGGGAGGTCTGGAGCGAGGGATCGATGACCGAGACCTTGGGGTAGATGAGGGGGCTGTTCATGGAGACCTTGGCCTCCTTCTCCGGGTTGGAGACAACGGCGATGCCGTTCACCTCGCTGGAGGACGCCGACGCCGTCAGCACGCCAAAGATAGGCAGTGCCTTCTGGACCTGCGCCTTGCCCTCAAAGAAGTCCCACACGTCGCCGTCGTAGCAAGCGCCGGCCGCCACTGCCTTGGCCGAGTCAAAGACGCTGCCCCCGCCGAGGGGGACGATCGCGTCCACAGGCGAGGCCTTGACGCGGGCGATCGCCTCGCGCACCTTGTCAATGCGGGGGTTGGACTTCACGCCGCCAATCTCCGGGAAGGCGATGCCCGCCTTCGTCAGAGCCTGGGTGAGCTGGGCGTAGGCCCCGTTTTTAAAGACAGCCTTGCCGCCGTAGAGCAGCAGCACGCTCTTGGCGCCCACCGCCGAGAGCTGTTCCACCAGATTGGGGATCGTTCCCTTCCCAAAGAAGACGATCGTTGGGTTCCACCACATGAAGTTCTGCACCTGCGACACCTCTTTATTTATGACTTTTCGAGACAGAGAGTCCATTCTCCGTTGTAGTTTCGTCCATTCGCCGGCAATCCTTGACGAAGTCCCCACGGCTCAGGGGAGCCGCCGCTCCGTCTCTGTTATAATAACATAATACAATAAATCCGCCGGATTCCTCTACATTAAAAGGCGGGAAAACAGGGTGAAGGATAATGAACAGCGATATTAAACGTAAATTAGATGATCTGAACGAGCTCCTGAGCCAAAATTACATCACGGACCCGGAGTACACCATTGCGCGGGAGAACGTTTTGGCCGACGCGGGGATCGATATCGTCCCCCGAATGGAGGCCCCCATCGTCAGGGACAGCGTCCGCCCATTCCGGATGCGCAGGGAGCAGCGCAACAGCGGCTGCGGGTGCTTCCTGATCCTCCTGCTGCTGCTTGTCGCCGCGGCGGGCTGTTTCCTCGCCCTGCCGGAGGACATCGCGAAGAATATCCCCGGCGTGGGGCAGCTCATTGACGAGCCGCGTTACCAGGAGATCCGCCAGACGATAACGCAGTTCATCGATGACCTGAGGGGCAAC
The DNA here is from genome assembly GCA_016280565.1 of Fretibacterium sp. Lineage (GTDB taxonomy): Bacteria > Synergistota > Synergistia > Synergistales > Aminobacteriaceae > JAFUYV01. The sequence goes on along the minus strand of JAEEGY010000225.1, from coordinate 590 downwards.
CCGGCCCCGGTGCCTGCCCCCATTCTGAAACCGGTCCCCGCGCCGGCCCCAACGCCAGCTCCAGTTCCAGCCCCGGCCCCGGACCCCGTGCCAGAGCTCAGGACCAAGTCAGAGCCGGAAACCAAGCCAGAACCAGAGCCTGAGCAAAAGTCCAGGCGGAGGCCGCGCACGTCGAACTTCGGCTATATCGCGGCCCCCGTTCAGGATGAGCCTCTTTCGGAGGATACTCCGGACTGACGGGGGGCTTTGCCCTACAAGGAGGGATTTCTCTAAATGAAAATAAAAAGGCGCTACGCGGCAGGGCTTGCCCTTGTTGCCCTTCTGATCGCCCTGGCCGTTGGCGGGCGCGTCCTTTGGCGATATTCCAGTCAGGAGGTCACGCTTTCATGCGATAGTTTCTCCATGAACACCGTGATCCGTATCTCCGCCACGGGCAGGGAGGAAGTGGCACGGCGGGCCCTGGATGAATCCCTTGCCCTCCTTAACCACCTGAACGATGAGCTCTCCCTCTACCAGGAGGATTCCACCCTTTCCAAGATCAACGCCCGCGCCGGGGGCGAGGCCCTGTCTGTCCCGCCCGATGTGTTCTC
>JAEEGY010000028.1 GCA_016280565.1 Fretibacterium sp. | reverse complement strand
TGATGCGCCACACCATCGCGCTGGACGCCAGCTTTTTCAACACCCACCGGGTCGTGAAGGAGTATGCTTCAAAGGCATATTCCATCGACTTCAGGGGTATGTAACGCAAAAATCACAGCAAGTAATCGCGTAGGAAAGGGATGTCAGTGGAATGTCTAAAGGTGGAAGATCGGCCGGAAATCCTCATCACGAGGCGGTAAAGGTCCCGCCCCGCGGGCCGGCAGAGAGCCCGTTGAACGTAACAGTGGAAAGCCCAATGACCGGGGCTGTTAAGGTGCTGTTCGTCACGACGGAGATCGCCCCCTTCTCTAAGGTGGGCGGTCTGGGTGACGTGGCGGGGTCCCTGCCCAAGGCGCTGCGCCAGGCCGGGGTGGACGTGCGGGTGGTGACGCCCGCGTGGCCGGGGGTGCTGGACAAGGTCGCCGCTGCGGGACTGAAGACCACGATTTTGCCCCAGCACGTCTGTGCCGCTTACAACTGGGAGATCCGCGAGGCTGCGGTCATCAGGACGGAAGTGGACGGCGTGCCCATCTATTTCCTCCGCGCCGAGGACTACAACGGGGATATGTATCCCCCGCAGCTCAACTTCTGGAGTGCTTCGCCCTTTGCCGTGTTCTGCATGCAGGCGCTGGAGCTTCACCGGGCCATCGACTGGACGCCGGACATCTACCACTGCCACGACTGGACCTCCGCCTTCCTTCCCTGCGCCCTGGCCTGGCACCGGCACTACCGCCAGAAAGGCGGCCGCAGCGTCATGACGCTGCACAACGTGGCCTACCAGGGGGTGTTTGAGCCTGACCCCTTCATGCTGGCGTCGGGATTGGAGCCCTGGTGCTTCAGCCCGTCGACAATGGAGTTCTACGGGCAGGTCAATCTGCTGAAGGGTGGGATCGTGGCCGCCACAGCGGTCACAACGGTCTCGCCCACCTACGCCTCGGAGATCCAGACCTACGAGTCCACGCGGGAGCTGTCCGGCGTCATCTACCAGCAGCGCCACAAGCTGCGCGGCATCCTCAACGGCATCGACACAGTGTATTGGAATCCGGAGCGGGATCCCATGATCCCGGAGAGGTATTCGCTCAAAAAGATGAGCGGCAAGGACCTTTGCCGCGAGGAACTGCTAAGGAAATCCGGCTTTGACGTCAAGACTCAGGATCCCATCGTGGTCTGTGTCAGCCGCCTTGTCGAGCAGAAGGGGTTCCATCTTGTGCTGGAGGCGATGGACGTCCTGCCCACGCTGGGGGCGAAGTTCGTGTTTCTTGGCAGCGGGCATGACTGGCTTGAGGATGGTCTGACCCAGGCCGCCGCGGCTCACCCGGACTGCATCAAGTTTTTTAAAGGATATGACGAGCCTCTGTCCCACCTTCTCTACGCGGGAGGAAACATTTTCCTGATGCCCTCGGTGTTTGAGCCCTGCGGTCTCTCGCAGATGATCTCCATGCGCTACGGCACCATTCCTGTGGTGCGCGAGGTTGGCGGGTTGAGAGATACCGTCACTGACGCGGATTCTCCGGGAGGCGGGGACGGGTTCACCTTCCTGACCTGCGACCGGGACGGGATGCTCTGGGCGCTCTCACGCGCCATTGAGCGCTGCCGGAACGGCGCCGCATGGCAGCAGATCGTCTCGCGCGCCATGCAGCAGGATTTCACCTGGAACCGTTCCGCCGGGCTCTACAAGGCGTTATATCAGGAAATGACAGCATAATTATCTACGGGGATCTATGGCCCCGCCCAGGGACGGGGAGTTTCCTTCCTTCCAGGGGCGGGGCCAAATTATTACAAATTATTATCAGAGCAAAGGGGAGAATCGCATGTACGTAGGGAAGCACGGAAGGGTACTGGGGATCGTCCTTGCCGGCGGCAAGGGCGAGAGGCTGATGCCTCTGACGCGCTACCGGGCGAAGCCGGCCGTCTACTTTGCCGCGAAGTACCGCATCATCGACTTTGCCCTTTCCAACCTTGTCAACAGCGGCATCTACTCCAATTATGTCCTTGTGCAGTTCAAGAGCCAATCCCTGAACGAGCACATTGAGCGCGGCTGGCAGTTTGGCGGCGGGGCCATGAGGGGACGGGACTTCTTCGTCACGCTGGTGCCTGCGCAGATGTGGAGCGGTGAGCACTGGTTCCAGGGGACGGCGGACGCGGTGTTCCAGGCGTCGCACCTCATCACCCGCTACCGGGCAGACCGGGTGTGCATCTTCGCGGCGGACCACATCTACAAGATGGACGTCAGCCAGATGCTGGACTGGCATATGGCCCAGCACGCGGACGTCACCATCGCAGCCAACGTCGTGCCGGCCGCCGAGGCCAGCCAGTTTGGCTGCATCAAGACCGACGCCAACGGCCGCATCGTCGAGTTCATGGAAAAACCGAAGGTCCCGCCGGAGATCCCCGGCCGGCCGGGTTTCTGCTACGTCTCGATGGGGAACTACATCTTTGAGCGCAAGGTCCTGGAGGAAGCGTTGAACGACGACTCCATGCAGGAGACGAGCCACGACTTCGGCAAGGACATCATCCCGAAGCTCGTTGCTGCGGGGATGAAGGTCTGCGCCTACGACTTCTCGACCAACGTCATTCCGCATCCCAACATGGAGACGGAGAGCGCGCACCAGTGGCGTGCCGACAAGCCATACTGGCGCGACGTGGGGACGCTCCAGGCCTACTGGCAGGCCCACATGGAGCTCATCCATCATGAGTCGGACATGACGCTCTACAACCCTATGTGGCCCATCCGCACGGTGTCCTTCGGAGATCCCCCCTCCTATTGCTACCCGGACAGCGGACACAAGTGCTCCATCTCGCAGATAATGCTGTCGGAGGGTAGCCGGATCTTTGGGGCTGAGGTGACCAAATCCGTCATTGCGAGAAATTGTCTTATCCAGTCGGGGAGCGTCGTCGAGGAGAGCATCATCGGCCACGATGTCGTCGTCGGCAAAAACTGCCGCATCAAGCGGGCGATCATCGACGGACACAACATTATCCCGGACGGGACGGTCATCGGCGAGGACCCGGAGGCGGATGCGAAGAACTACTATGTGGACCCGAAGTCCGGCCTGGTGGTGATGGGCGTGCCCAAGGTGTTCTACCAGTCCGGGCACGACAACGACGAGGAGACCCAGTCCTGGGACACGCTGGGCTAAGCCAGAAAAACCTTAAAAATTACGGCCCCCCTTACGGGGGGCCTGTTATATTCTGGAGCGGACAACGGGATTCGAACCCGCGACCCTCAGCTTGGGAAGCTGATGCTCTACCAACTGAGCTATATCCGCAAAACTCAACGAAAAATATTATACCTCAGCGTCCCTCACGACGCAAGCCCCTAACCAGCGTAGTCTCCAGCCGTCTCCTCCAGCAGGTCCTCCACGTCGCGCCGCCACGGCAGCGAGGGGTGGGCACCGATGCGCGTGCAGGCCAAGGCTCCCGCCGCGGAGGCGAAGCGCGCCGCCTTGGCGATGGGCATCCCCTCCGCCAGCCCCACGCAGAGTCCTGCGCAGAAGGCATCGCGAGCCCCGGTGTTGTCCACGGCATGTACCTTGAAGGGGTCAAAGGAGAAGGAGCGTCCCTCCGTAAACACCATCCCACCCCGCGCGCTCTGCGTCACCACCACGTCATGGACGCCCCGGTCCAGAATCTGACGAGCCCTTTGCTCGATCTCCTCGTCCGAGAGAAGAACGGGCTCCTTCTCGGAACGTGGGTCAGGAACATTTTCAATGTAAAAGTTCAGCGCCTTCTCGTTGAGGATAAGGCAGTCGATGTAGCTCCATGCGTCGGGGGGCAGGGAGAAGGGAGGTTCCGCCGACAGGAACGTCCGGCGCCCCATGCGCCGCGCCATTTTCAGCCCCGCGGCCACGGTCCTGGAGGGGATCTCCATCTGAAAGAGCACGGCGTCCGAGGCTGAGAGAAGATCCTCCGCGCGCTCCAGCGCCGGTTCATCAAGGAGGGCGTTGGCCCCCTGGACAAAGATGATGGCGCTCTCCCCATCGTCCGTCACCGTGATGACGGCGACACCTGTTCCCGCCTCGCCGCGTTCCTCCATGTGCCGGCAGTCAACTCCGTTTTCCGTCAAGACACTGCGTAATCTCCGGCCGAAATCATCCTTCCCCACGCACCCGACCATGTGCGACTCCGCCCCAAGCCTGGCGACCGCCAGAGCCTGGTTGGAGCCCTTTCCTCCGCCGGTCACGCCAAAGTTTCTCCCAAGAAGAGTCTCCCCCGGCTTGGGCAGGCGTGGGGCGCGAGTGACGATGTCCATATTCAAAGAGCCGACGACGGTGATAACTGCCAAAAAAAATGCCTCCTCAGCATTCCAAGTTCACTTTCATATAATACCACACTTGATATAATAGTAAAAAATAGCGAGGAGGTCATCGCCATGTGCGGGATTTTGGGTTATACAGGAAACAGGCAGGCCGCGCCGATACTGCTGGACGGGCTGGCCAAGCTGGAGTACCGGGGCTACGACTCCGCGGGCCTCGCCGTCACCGACGGAGAAGAGGTCCGCATTGAAAAGGCCAAGGGACGCCTGAGCGTGCTGTCCGAGAGGATAG
>JAEEGY010000224.1 GCA_016280565.1 Fretibacterium sp. | reverse complement strand
TCGCTCGGAGAACTCGTGGATAATTTCAAAGACCTCTGTCTTGGCCCCTATGTCGATCCCCCGGGGGGGCTCATCCATCAGCAGGACCGTCGGCCTGGTCATGAGCCCCTTCGCGATGACCACCTTCTGCTGGTTGCCGCCGGACAGGGAGAGGATGGGAAGGTGTTTATCCGCCACCTTGATGTGCAGGTCTCCAATCTGCCCGTCCACCGCCTTTTCCTCCGCGGGATAGTTCATCAGGAACCCCCGGGTGAAATCCTGAAGGGACGCGAGGGAGGTGTTCTTGCAGATATCCAGGCTCTGCACCAGTCCCTGGCGCTGGCGATCCTCCGGCACAAGGGCAAAACCGGCCGCAAGCTGGCCGGCGATACTCTCGATCTTCATGGGACGCCCCTGATAGAGCACCGTGCCGGTGTGCTCCGGCCGCATCCCCATCAGGCACTCCACCAGCTCGCTGCGCCCCGCCCCCAGCAGGCCGTAGATACCCAGCACCTCGCCCTTCCTGAGGAACAGGTTCACGTCGTCCAGCAGCCACCCGCCGCCCGTCTTGGGCAGGCACAGGTGCTCTACCTCCAGCACCTTTTCCGCCCTGTTCAGGTCCACGGTACGATCAAAGCGGTGATACTGGGTGTTCTTCCCCACCATGTTCTCCACGATCCAGGGCAGGTCCACGTCCTTCACGTCCGCGTCGGCCACGTATTTCCCGTCCCTCAGGATGGTCACGTGGTCTCCGATCTCCATGATCTCCTCCAGCCGGTGGGAGATATAGACGATGGAGAGGCCCTGGTCGATGAGCTCGCGCATGATTTTGAACAGCACCTTCACCTCCGCTGCGGACAGGGAGGAGGTGGGCTCGTCCATAATCAGGACCTTCAGGTCATTTTCAACCAGGTTGCGCGCGATCTCCACCATCTGCTGCTGCCCCACGCGGAGGTCGCCCACCATCGTCTCCGGCGGAATTTCATGCTCAAGGCGGCGAAGGACGGCCTTTGCCCCCTCGATGTGTTTTTTGTCGTCAAGGAAGGGGCCGTTTGTCCTCTCGTGGCACATATAGATGTTCTGATAAACGGAAAGGTTGGGGAACAGGCTCAGCTCCTGGTGGATAATGCCGATTCCCCGTGCGCGGGCATCGTTGGTGTCCCGGAAGGACACCTCCTCGCCCTCCATATACATTTTCCCGGCGGAGGGCTGCTCAATGCCGGCGATCATCTTCATCAGGGTGGATTTGCCCGCCCCGTTCTCGCCAACGAGCACGTTGACCTTGCCCCTCAGCAGGTCAAAGGAGACCTGGTCCAGGGCCTTCGTGCCGGGATATATCTTGTCAATTTTCTCGCAGTGGAGCACCACATTGGGATCGTCAAACATGTCCGGCTCTCCTGCTATTCAATAGTGATGGTCACCGGCGTGATGCTTATTTCATTGCCGGAGGCCGTGGCCGCGCCGGTGAGGCTGATGGTCTTTCCCTTAACGCTCTCGCCGAGGGCAAGGGGGACAACGGCCTTTTCGTGCAGCTGGCTGTTCAGGGCCTTGGCGTACTGGCTCCACTCCGTCTGGTTGGTGAAGTCCCCAAAGGTTTTCACGCTCTGCACGTCCCGGACGGCGGTGCCGGTGTAGATGCTGCCCACCTGGACGATGAAGGTTTTATCCCCGGTGTAACCCTTTGGGACCACCGTCAGGGTGTTTTTCTTTCCGTTGGCCTTGGAGGAGAAGTCGCTCACCGTCCCGTTGAGGGTCACGGCCCGGCCTTTTCCGAAGTCGGCGACCTCCAGGGTCTCGGCGCCCACCGCCTTGTCTTTGATCTCCGCCACGATCTTCTCCCAATCGCCGCCGGAGCTGGTCTTGGCGTCAAAGGCCACGACCCCTGTATACTGCCCCTCCGTCCCCACGTCGATCACCTTGGCGGACAGGGCCAGAAAAACCACTAATGCAACGGCGACCGCGATCAAAAGGATTTTTTTCTTCGTCATCAGGCGATCTCCTTTTTCATATTAAAAAAACGAGGGGCACATCGGCCCCTCGCTTTTCAAGATATTTTACTTTCCGGTGTAGACGAAAGCCTTGAGGAACTCCACGTTATCCTTGGTGATAGCGATGCAGGGGACCAGCTGTTTCTCGGTCGCGGGCTTCGTGCCGTTCTTGATGAAGGCGTCGGCCTGCTCCACAGCGACCTCCGTGATGCGGGCGATCTGCTGAAGCGCCGTGCCCACCATGTTGCCGGACTTGACATAGGCCGCTGCGTCGTCGGAGCCGTCCAGACCAATGATCTTGATGTCCTTGCGGCCGGCGTCGATGCACGCCTGGGTCGCGCCGCAGGCCATGGTGTCGTTGCCGCAGATAATGCCGGTGATCTCCGGGTGAGCCTGAAGGATGGCCTCGGTCTTGGCGTAGCCCTCGGTCTGGCTCCAGTTGGCGGACTGCTGGGCCACCATCACGAGGTCCTTGTACTCGTCGATGACGGCGTGGTAGTTCTGGGAGCGCACCTGGCAGTTGGTGTCGGACTCCAGGCCAAGAAGTTCGGCGTACTTGCCGGTGTAGTTCATGGCCTCGACCCACTTCTCGGCGATGGCCGCCGCGCCCTGGGCGTTGTCCGCGACGATCTGAGCCAGAGCCAGCCCGGTGGCGTTGATCTCACGGTCGATCAGGAAGACCGGGATCTTCGCGTCAACGGCCTTGCGGACAGCCTCGATGGAGGCGTCGGCGCCGGCGTTGTCGCAGATGATGGCTGCTGCTTTCTCGGAGATGGCCGCCTCGAAGAGCTGAAGCTGAATGGCCGCGTCGTCGTCATGGGAGAAGCACTTGGGCTCATAGCCCAGCTCCTTCGCCTTGGCGGCTCCCACAGTCTGCTCCGTTCCGAAGAAAGGATTGGACGTGGATGGAGTGATGATGTAGATAATGCCCGCAGCGCAAGCGCTGAACGCAAAACTCATCATCATGACAAGAGCCAGAGCAACGGTGAAAAACTTCTTCATGGAACACCCTCCTTAAGGTATTTAATTGCAGGCCCGCTACAGGCCTGAATCGCTTTGTTTAGTGTGTCCTCTGGAACGAAATTAATTATATCAGATAACCGTCCTGGGGTCCAACACGCCCTTCTGTAAAATCATGCAGGCGTAAAGTGCGCTCTCCCCCGTGGCGATCACCGCGTAGGCCTTCTTGGACTCCTCGTAGAACGCGAAGCGCTCGATCCAGCCGATGGCGTTGGCTCCCCTGGGGTCGTGTTTCGCCGTGATCTCCTTGAAGGTGTCCCATATCGGCGTCTTGACGTCGACGCCTGGCACCACCTCCATGAGCGTCACCGGTTTCTCCACGTAGGTGTCCAGCGGGAAGAGCTGAAGGATGGCGTCCAGCAGCTCCGGCACGCCGTGACCGTCGCAGCGGATGACGACGCCGTTCTTGCCCATCGACTGGGACGGGAAGTTGCCGTCGGCGATGACGATCTTATCGCCGTGCCCCATCTCCGCCAGCACCTTCAACAGCTCCGGCGACAGAATTTTCGGTATTCCCTTGAGCATGATAAGTCCTCCGTTTTGTTATGCCCCCAAAAGAGGGGACAGTATTGTCCATTTTGCATTTTCATGGTATTCCATCCCTGAGACCCTTATATTATACCTTTGTTTTGTCATACATCCATTTTTTCACCAACGCGTTCTTCTTGTAAAATGCGATTCCGTAACAAAGAAGGGTCCGGTAGTCGTCAAAGAT
>JAEEGY010000223.1 GCA_016280565.1 Fretibacterium sp. | reverse complement strand
TTTAGAAGTGTCCTGTGAGTTGTGAGCATTATTTATCAAAACTCCTTCCTTTCGAAAAAAGTAAATTTGCTGAGTTTAAAGCCTTTTATGCTGCGTTTTTATCCGCGCGGGCCAGGCTGCGGCGATTGTCCCATAGCTGCCGCGATAGCTCTTTCCACATCCTCCATCGTAACGGGGGGCTTGCGGAACATCTTGCGCCAATCCTGTATCGTCGGGAGGAAGGCCAGCACAATAGCAACGATGGCAAAGCCCCAACAGATGGTGGTCTGCACGCCGTCGATACGGGTATTCACGCTGTTTACGCGCTCATCCACAATCCTGATCTCAGTACGAAGGCTGCCGATTTCCTCCTTGACCTCGCTGCGGAGTTTTTCGTTATCCGCCTTCATCTCCATCAGCGTCTTCTCCAGCAGCCTCTCCGTTTCAGTTCCTCCGCTTCAGCTCTGCGGCGAGGGTGCGCAGCTCCGTCAGGTCCTCCGCGGTGGCCGAACCGCGCTTCATCTTCGAATCCAGCTCCCTGAGCCGCCCCTCGTCCCGGCGGCGCCTGAGGGCGGAACACACCACTTCCCATGGCTTTTTTTCCGACGCTGCCGCGTGGGAAGGGCCCGCAAGCTCGTCGCAGAAAGCGTCCCCGCGGGAGATCAGCGCCAGGGGCCAGCGGTCCCCCAGGTTGAGCCAGCGGGCCTCCAGCGTCTCCGGCGACTCCATCAGGATCGCCAGGGCCACCTCCCTGACCCGCTCGTTCTCCAGCAGGGCAAGGACCTCCTCGGGGCGAACGCGGCGGCGAAGCTCCTCCTCGCGCCACAGAAGGGAGCAGAGGGCGGACTCTAAGGAATCCAGGACAAGTTTTTCCCCGTCCGTCCCTGGGCCCTCCTGCTGCGGGGCCGGTTCCGGGCGGGCTGCCCTGCCCTTTCGCCTGAAGGCCTCCAATTCGCGCCAGAACTCGTGGGGATAGAGCCCCAGAGCCCCGGCCAGCTCCGACACGTAAGGGGCGATGGCCGAGGGGTCCAGCTGGATAAGGCCGCCCATCAGGGACTCGACCCCGGCCCGCCGTGTTTGAGGGGAGGCAAGATTTCCCCGGACGGAGGCCAGGTGCTGAAGGATCAGGGGACGTGCGTTTTTGATGGCCTCCTCGAACGAATCCAGGCGCTCTCGCCGCGCGGCTGGATCCGCACTACCGCTGGCTGCAGTCAATAGTTCGTCAGGGTCCTTGCCGGAGGGGATGGTGATGACCTGAACGTCGAGCCCAAGGCCCTGAAGGATATACATTCCCCGCAGGGTGGCCTCCTGCCCCGCCGCGTCGCTGTCGTAGCAGATATAGCAACGGTCGCTGAAGCGCTTGAGCAGCCGCGCCTGGTCCTCCGTCAGCGAGGTGCCCAGGGAGGCGACGGCCTCGGGGAAGCCGCAGAGGTGGAGCCGCAGCGCGTCCATGTAGCCCTCCACCAAAATGGAGCGCCCGCGCTCCCGGATGGCGTTCCGCGCCTCGTGCAGCAGGTAGAGGGTCCGCCGCTTGCTGTAGATCTCCCCCTCCGGGCTGTTGATGTACTTCGCGCCCTCCCCGTCGACGAGGCGGCCCCCAAAGGCGATCACCCGGCCGGCGATGTCCCGGATGGGGAACATCAGCCGCCCCCGGAAGCGGTCGTAAAGGCCGCCCCGCTGGCCCTCGATGACAAGCCCGGCGGTCAGTGCCTGCCGGTCGCTGATGCCCGCCTCCCTCAGGTGCCTCAACAGCGAGTCCCAGGAGCTGGAGCTCCAGCCCAGGCCAAAGCGCGCGGCGTCCTGGGGCGTGAGGGCCCTTCGCTCCATGTAGGCCCGGCCCGCGGCCCCCTCCGGCGCGCGAAGCTGGGCGCTGAAGAACTGCGCCGCCAGGTCCATTACCTCGTAGAGGTTGCCCTCCAGCTTCTTTTTCCCCGTCTTCTTCGTCAGCGCCACGCCGGCGCGCGCGGCCAACAGCTCCAGGGCCTGCGGAAAATCCAGCCCCTCTGTCTCCATGACGAAGGTGAAGATGTCCCCGCCCTTGCCGCAGCCAAAGCAGTGGTAGTTCTGTTTCTCAGGGTTGACGTAAAAGGAGGGCGTCTTTTCGTTGTGGAAGGGGCAGAGGCCGACGTAGTTCCTGCCGCTCCGGCGCAGGCGCACCCGGTCGCCGACGATCTCGGCGATATCCAGCCGCTCCTTGATGAGTTGAATGTCGCTGTCGCTCACGCCGTCTTCCCCCACACATCTTCATTTTATAGAATTATAACAGACTTGGGTGTAGGTGCTTCGCCCCCCCCCAAAAAAACGGCGGGAAGGATTGCCCCTCCCCGCCGAAGCGTTTACTTCACACTGGAAGACTGGCTGCTTGTCCTTCCAATGCTTCGATGTCAGCGATTGTATTTCCAAGACGTTCCAGTTCCTTCTTTTCAACGAGTTGCCAAACTGCAAACTGGCGGTCTACAAGCGCCCATTTCAATGCGTGAAATCCATTCCACGCCAACCCAAGCCACGCGGCATAATTCAAATTCAGGATATTCTGCGTTACATGGACTTTTCCAGCATTGATAGCGCAGAGAACGCCATAGGAAATTGCCGTCATCATTCTGAATTTCTTGTGCATATTCCCAGGAGCGGTTTGAGAAAGGGCCGTTACAAATGTTTTATTGTTTTGCCTCATCTCCTTCACAATGTAACCGACGCGCAGGAAAACCTCCATCAGCGCCAACGGAATGGACGCCGCTAAAAAATGTCTCATGCGGAACGAACTCATTGGGATGATCCTGGATTACGCGGTGGATCATATCTATATTATTGGGGAATAACCTGTCTGTCCCCTGCGGGGACACT
>JAEEGY010000222.1 GCA_016280565.1 Fretibacterium sp. | reverse complement strand
GCGTAAACATCAACATCCTGCGCTATCAGATCCCCGGCGGCATGTACTCCAACCTCGTCAACCAGCTCAAGGAGCAGAACGCTCTGGACAAACTGGAGGACGTGCTGAAGGAGGTGCCAGTGGTGCGCGAGGCCATGGGCTTCCCGCCGCTCGTCACCCCCAGCAGCCAGATGGTCGGCACCCAGGCGGCGCTGAACGTCCTGACGGGCAAGCGCTGGAAGGTCATCCCCAAGGAGATCCGTCAGTACTTCCTTGGCTACTACGGCCAGCCCCCCGCACCGGTGGACAAAGAAGTTCAGAAGCTCGCCATTGGCGACGAGGAGCCCATCACCTGCCGTCCCGGCGAGAAGATCGCCCCGGAGATGGAGCAGGCCCGCAAGGACGCCGAGCCCTGGGCCACGGAGCCTGAGGACGCGTTGACCTGGGTCATGTTCCCGCAGGTGGCCAAGGACTTCCTGCCCAAGAAGTACGCGAAGGCCAACAAGCGCGACGTGGGTCTTCAGGAGCAGGAGGACGAGGCCGCCTACCCGGCATAGCCTGGCCCTCAGCCTCACGGAGCATCGTGCCCGGTGGGTATGAGCGATTTAGATTTAATGATGGAGGAAAACGCACCAAGCCCTCACGAGGCGACTGCGCCTCGTTCTGACACAGCCGACTTGCCGGACGCCGCGACGCTGTCGCGCCGCGTGTGCCCGGCAAGTCGGCCGAAACAGGAGGGCGGGTACACTGATAGTGTCCCATTGTCCGGGACGGAGGCGTTGTCGCGCCTTTTGGGCGCGCACGACGAAAACCTTCAGGTCATCGAGGCCCGATACCCCGTCTCCCTGTCCGTGCTGAACGGGGGCGTCTGCGTGAGCGGCCCCGATGAAGAACCGGTCCGGCTCGCGGCGTATCTTCTGCGTGAGCTGGCCGCAGTGGCGGAGCGTGGGCATGAGGTCCCGGCCGCCGATGTGCGCCGCGCGATGGACGCCCTGGCCGAAGGGCATGAGTTGAAGTTAGACTCACTCTACTCCGAGGTCATCTGCACAACGGCCCGGGGCAAGCCTATCCGCGCCAAGACCGCGGGGCAGAGGGCCTACATCCGCGCCATCCGCCAGAACGAGATTCTCTTTGCCGTGGGGCCCGCCGGGACGGGCAAGACGTACCTAGCGGTGTGCGAGGCTGTCTCCATGCTCAAGGACGGCCGGGTGAACCGTGTGGTCCTGGTGCGGCCGGCCGTTGAGGCGGGGGAGAGTCTGGGGTACCTTCCCGGTGACCTGCGGGAGAAGGTGGAGCCCTACGTCCGCCCTCTCTACGATGCATTCTATGAGCTTCTCTCCCCGGAGCGCTTTGCCCGTTATGTGGAAAAAGGGGTCATCGAGATCGTCCCTCTGGCCTATATGCGTGGCCGGACGCTCAACGACAGCTTCATCATCTTAGACGAGGCGCAGAACACAACCCCGCAACAGATGAAGATGTTCCTCACCCGTCTTGGCTTTGGCTCCAAGGCCGTGGTCACAGGGGACATCACACAGATTGACCTGCCCAGGGGCTGCCCCTCAGGGCTGCAGAGTGTGCGTGTCATCCTTCAGGGCATTGAGGGCATCGGCTTTTTCGACCTGACGGACGCGGACGTCGTCCGCCATGAGATCGTCCAGAAGATCGTCCGGGCCTATGAGCGTTACGAAGAGGCCCAGTCTGCAGGGGAAAACCCGGACAGGAAAACAAAGCGATGAAAAAGTCTCACCAGTTTCATTGGCTGGGCCTCAGTCCCCTGCCTGCCGTTCCTCCCTATTTTTTATCCCTCCTTCTCCTGTTGGGCGTAGGGTTTTCCATCGTGCTGCTCCAGTGGAGCATTCTGAGCGGACACCAGTACAGTTTCGCCGTGGGTGAGCCCGCCCCGCAGACCTACCGTGTCGTTGCGCCCATGAGCTATGAGGACCTCGCGGCGGCGGAGGTGCTGAAGAAAATGGCCAACGAAAGCATCGTGGGCGTCACCGTGCGCGACCTGTCGGCGAAGGCCCGGCTTCAGAGGCGTCTGGATTCCCTCATTTCCATAACGGACGCCACGCAGTCGCTCCTGCCCTACGTGCCGGCGGCCCTTTTGAACGCCATCGCCCATCTGAGCGAGGAGGAACGGACCCGGTTGCTGGCCCTGACCGCTGAGGTGGGGAACGCCTGTCTCGAACGTATGGAGACCGAAAACATCCTGACGGACAGCGCGGCGGAGGCGAGCCTGCTGTGGGAGGAGATCAATAAACGGGTCCCGTCCGTGAAGGACGCGAACCTGATCTATCAAATTTTGGTCAAGTTAGGGAACTTGAACCTGCGCGTCGACTTAGAGTTGACCGAGAATGTGAAACGGGTTGCGATGAAGGATATCCCCTCCATTGAGCGCCGCTTTGAGCTGGGGGACGTCATCATCAACCGGGGGGAGAACGTCACACCCCAGCAGGCCGCCCTGCTGCGCCTTCAGGGGTACACGGAGGACGTCTTTCCCCTCACGCAGCTCTGCGTCGTCCTTATCCTGGTGTTACTCCTGCCCCTCTGGTTCAGCATCCTTGGGCTCGGCAGCCAGAACACGCTTCCTCCCTGGAGGTGCATCGTATCTATCATTGCCGTTGCATGGGTGGGGGAATTGCTTGCCGCCCACCTCCACATTCCCGGTGCGGGGCTCATGCCCGCCGTCATCATCTCCTGCCTCTGCCTCCCCGGCGCCCTCGCCTTTGGCGCTGCGCTGGTGGGAACGGTGTCAGGGGCCTTCCTCATAACGGGCTTCGCAATCTCCGACATCCTCCTGTTGCTGGGGATGGCGGTCTTCGCCTCGACTCTGGGATTTTACCGGCTTCGCCGGCTCGACTCCCGGCGACAGGTCGCGCACAGGGCCTTTTGGCTGACGCTCCATCTGGCCGTGGTCCGCGTGCTCTTGCAGTGGCTTCAGGAGATGCCGCTGGCCTGGGGGTCCGGGGAGTTCTGGCTGGACTGCGGCAGTTATGTCCTTCTGGAATTCCTGGGGACGCACATCACCTTGATGCTGCTTCCTTCGGTGGAGGAACCCCTTGGGGTGCTCTCCGTCCTTCGGCTTCGGGAGATCAGCCATCCGTCGAGTCCCCTGCTGCGCACGCTTCAGCGGGAGGCGCCGGGGACATACCAGCACTGCCTCACGATCGCCACGCTGGTGGAGGCCGTGGCGATGGAACTGGGAATGGACGTGAACCTGATGAAGGCGGGAGCGTATTATCATGACATCGGCAAGCTCCGCCGTCCGCAGTTCTTTGTGGAAAATCAGGGCGGCGGGCTGAACACCCACGACGAGATGCCGCCGGCGCTCTCGGCCATCACCATCATCTCCCACGTCAACGAGGGGCTCCAGCTTGCGTGGGAGGCAAAGCTGCCGCGCCGCATCCGGGACTTCATCGCTGAGCACCACGGCACCACCTGCGTGCGCTATTTTTACAACAAGGCGCAGGCGATGGGGGAAAAGGTGGAATGGCAGGACTTCTGCTATCCCGGCCCCAAGCCCCGGTCCCGAGAGACCGCCCTGCTGATGATCGCGGACTCCATGGAGGCGGCTATCCGCAGCCTGAACCTGGGGCAAGAGTTGGTGGAGGCCGGCGGGGAGCCCGTGGACAGCTCTCAGCCTCATCCAAACCGCGGCCGAAGCCAATACATCCTGGCGCTGCAGCAGGTCATTGAGCAGGTCATCGCCAGCAAGGCAGGGGAAGGCCAGTTCAGCGAGGTGGACTTCACACAGAAGGACCTCACGACGATAAAGTCCGCGCTTCTCTCGGCCCTGCTCTCCATGTATCACACGCGCCGGGTCAAGAAGATCGAGAAAAAATAAATCTGGAAAATAAATTTTGGAGGGTTTTTCGTTGAAGTTAGTATTGAATGTCGACGCCTCAGATGAAGGCGAGCCACAAAGTCCTGTCCCGATAACCAGCGCCCTTGAGCCCGTTCTGGAGCGGGAGCTGCTGGAACTTTATCCTGACGCGGCGCGCTGCGAGCTGGTGGAGGTATCCGTCTCCCTGATGACGCCGGAGGAGATTCGCCGCATCAACCGGGAGTACCGGGACTGCGACGAGACGACGGACGTGCTGTCCTTCCCGATGTACGATGGGGAGGGGCCCTTTGCCCCGGATATCTCAATGCCCGTCCTCCCCCTGGGGGATGTCGTGATCTGCCCTGAGGAGACGGCGCGGCTCCACCCGGAGCTGACGCCGGACGAGGCAATGTGCCTCATGCTGGCCCACTCGTTCCTTCACCTCTTAGGCTGGGACCACGACACGGAGGAGCGTCAGGAGGCCATGTGGGCCCGTCAGGACGCCCTGAAAGCCCGTCTCATGGCCGTCGCCGGCACTAGGACATCCTGTCCGTCGGCCGTCGACAGGCGGGCGCATCCTTGCGCCGTCGCCGGCACTAGGACATCCTGTCCGTCGGAGGCCTTCTAATGGAGGGCTATTCCTTTGACATGATGCTGGAGGACGGGCTGTGGTTCCTCCTCCTGTTCCTCCTGTCGGCGTTCTTCAGCGGCGCGGAGACGGCCATCACTACGACGGGCAAGGGAAAACTCCTGCTCCTTCAGGAGCGGCGCCCCTTCCTGGGCTCCACGCTCCAGTGGCTCATTGACGACGTGCAGGAGGCGCTGATGGTCTGCCTCATCGCGAACAACGTGGTGAACATCGCGGCCAGCGCCCTGGCGTCCAGCATTGCGCTCCAGCTCTTCGGTCCGCGGGTGCTGGTGTGGGTGGTCCCCATCATGACGGTGCTTATCGTCATCTTTGGGGAGATCCTGCCCAAGAACGCTGCGATGGTCTATGCCGAGAAGGTCGTGATGTTCGCGTCGCCGCTGCTGCGGGCCCTGGCCTTTCTGCTCACGCCCTTCGTCTGGGCGATGAAACGCTGCGTCCGGCTCATCGGCCTGCTTCTCCACCTGGACCTTGGCTCTCAGCAGGTCTTCGTCACCCGCGACGAGATCGAGCAGGTGGTCAAGATCGGCGAGGAGAGCGGCGCGCTGGAGGCCGCGGAACGCCGGATGATCGACGGCATCATCGACTTCGACGAGACCCGCGTCCACGAGATCATGGTGCCCCGCATGGATATGCTGACCATGGAGGCCAGCGACACTCTGGACGAGGCCGTGAAGATATTTATTGAGCACGGGCACTCCCGCATCCCTGTTTACGAAGAGAGCCTGGACAACATCGTGGGCATCCTCTACGTGAAGGACACGCTGAAGGGGCTGCTGGAGGCGGACCTTCAGCGCCCGGTGGGACAGCTCCTCCGCAAGCCCATCTTCGTGCCGGAGACGATCCGCACGGCGGAGCTCCTGAGCGTCATGAGGCACGACCACATCCACATCGCCATCGCCGTGGACGAGTACGGCGGCGTGGCGGGGCTCGTGACCATGGAGGACATCCTTGAGCAGATCGTCGGCGAGATCCAGGACGAGTACGACCAGGAGGCCCCGGACATCCAGAAGATGGACGACGGCACTTATCTCGTGCAGGGCGGGACGAGCCTGGAGGACCTGAGCGAGGCCCTGTGCAGCGACTTCGTGTCCGAGGACGCGGAGACCCTGGGCGGCCTGACCCTGATCCTGTCCGGCAGCTTCCCCAGGGAGGGCGACGTGTTTAATTACGGCGACTGGCGGATCAAGGTTGTGGACCTGGAGGAGCATCGGGTGAAGGTCCTGAGCCTGAGCCGCAGAAAGGCGGAGATCGATGGCGACAGCTAATAGCCTGCCTCTGTGGCCGGTGGGGGCTATTCCCCCGGAGGAGCTGTTGAAGCTGGCCCGCGAGGCAGCGGACCTGGCCTATGCCCCCTACTCGCGCTTTCATGTGGGCTCTGCTTTGCTCTTCGCGGACGGGACCGTCGTGAAGGGCTGCAACGTGGAGAACGCCTCTTACGGGCTCTCCCTGTGCGCTGAGCGCAGCGCGATGGCCGTCATGGTGACGCGCGGGCTTCGGAATCCGCTGGCCATTGCGGTGGTGGGCTCCCATAAGGACCGGGACGATCATCTCACCGTGGCCTGCCCGCCCTGCGGCGCGTGCCGTCAGGTGATGATGGAGTTCAACCCCAACCTGCTCGTGGTGCTGGCCTCGGCTCAGGGGCCGAAGATATTTGAGTTGAAGGAGCTCCTGCCCCACTCCTTCGTGTTGGACCGATGAAGTGCGGTGTCGTCGCTTTGCTGGGACGGCCCAACGTGGGCAAGTCGTCCTTAGTCAACGCACTGCTGAAGGCCCGGGTAGCTATCGTCTCCCCCAAGCCCCAGACGACGCGCAACGCGGTCCGCTGCATCTACAACGACGACCGCGCGCAGATCGTCTTCACCGACACGCCAGGGCTGTACCTTCCCAAGGAAAAAGACAAGCTGGGACGCTTCCTTGTGGGCTCCGCTGCGGAGGCATTAGACGACGCGGACGCCGTCTGCTGGCTGGTGGAGGCGGGGGATAAAAAGCTCACCCCGGAGGATCTGGAAGCCGCCCGCGTTCTGAGCGAGGTGACGGCCCCTGTCATTCTGGTGGTCAACAAGGCAGCCTCCTTGGACCCGCGGAGCGGGCTTCCCGGCGGCCTGGTGGGAGCGTTCCGGCTCTATGGGGAGCTCCGGCCCTTTGCGGGGCAGATCGCCGTCTCCGCAAAGCTGGGGCGCGGGCTGGACGCCCTTATCGATCTGCTCCTGCCCCTGTTGCCGGAGGGCACTCCGTGGTACGACCCCGACGTGCTGATGGACTCGACGGAGCGGTTCATGGCTGCCGAGGCGATACGCGGCAAGGTGCTGTCCCTGCTGCGGGACGAGATCCCCCACTGCACAGCCGTCGAGATCGACGAGTACAAGAGCCCGGAGGAGTATCCCGACAGAAACCGCCTCTACATCCGCGCGTCGCTGGTGGTGGAGACGGAGGGGCAGAAGGCCATTGTGATCGGCTCCGGCGGAAAGATGATCAAGCGGATCGGCCGGAGCGCGCGGGCGGAGCTGGAGGAGCTGACGGGCCTGCCGGTCTATCTGGACCTGTGGGTGAAGGTCTCGCCCCACTGGCGGCAGACGGACCTGGTGCTGCGCCGCCTGGGGTACGGAATGGCCTGATGCCGCGCCAGGGGCTCATGGCCGCGACCGGCGTGGTCCTGGCCCGCGCGCGGACGGGGGAGGCCGGGCTGTGGCTGACGCTTTTCCTCAAGGGGGAGGGCCTGCTGCGGGCCTCGGCTCCGGGGGCGGAGAGCGGGAGCGTCCGCTTTGGCGGCGGCACGGAGCCCTTCGTTTGGGGGACGTTCCAGCTGCACAGGGGGCGCGCCGGGGGCCTCTGCCTGAGCGGCGTGGACATCGCGGACGATATGCTCCCCCTCCGAAAACGGCCTGAGTCGCTCTATATGGCGGTGCGGTGGTCCCGGCTCGTGAAGCGTTTTCTGCCCTTTGAGTACCCGGCGGACGCCCTGCTGGCCAACCTCTACTGGAATTTGCGCCTTCTGTCCGCCCCGCCCGTCCCCCCGGCGGCCGCGGATTGGCGGTTTCTCTGGCGCTGGCTGGAGGATTGGGGCCTTGCGCCGGACCTGGCCCACTGCGCCCGCTGCGGCCGCGAGTTGGACAGAGCGGCGTGGACCGAGGACGGGCTGCTCTGCACGGACTGTGGCCGGGGCGCGCAGGGCACGAGGCCGTCCTTCACAGGGGAGGAGCTGGGCCTGCTGCTTCAGACCACAGCGCGGGATGGGGAGGCCGTCGCCCGTGCCTTCGAGGAAAACGTTTTTCTTAAAAAACAGGAACCCCTCTTCGCCCTGGCCGCCCGCTGCGCGGAGGGGCTGCTGTACGAGAAGTGAGAGAAAGGGCTGTTGCACTTACTTCCTTTGTGAACATTACGCATACGCGAGCAGCATATCTGGTAAATAATAATACAAAGAGTGGGCAGGGAATTTCCGCCCACTCTTTCAATTTTCTCAGGAACAACTACAGCGCCACGCCGAAGCCGAAGAATTCGTTAACGTTGCGGACGCAGATGTCCTCGATGATCTCTTTGAGATTTTCCTCGCTGGAGAAGTACTCTCCCTTTTCCACCAGCTCCCCCAGATAATCACAGAGCACGCGGCGGTAGAGCTCATGACGGGGGTAGCTGATGAAGCTGCGGCTGTCCGTCAGCATCCCCACGGACAAGGACAGGGGGTACAGCGGCGCGCAGGCCTCAAACTGCCGGCGGATGCCGTAGGCGGTGTCGTTGAACCACCAGGGAGCGCCCAGCTGGACCTTCCCCTTTGTTCCGCTATCGCAGAACCCCGCAGCCAGAATGGCCCAGGCCTCGATTTTGGTCCCGTCCAGCGGGTACAGAATGGTCTTGGGCAGCTCCTCCGCCGCAGTCAAAGCGTCCAGCAGCTTCCCCACACTCATAACAGCCGTTGCGTCGTCGCAGCAGTCGAAGCCGGTGGACTGCCCAATGCGGGCCACGCGGGTGGTGTTGGCGTCCAGGTAGGTCCCGATGTGGAGCTGCATGACGTAGCCATTCCTGTGATAGAGCCTCCCCATGTGGAACAGGAACGCGCTGCGGTACAGGTTCTCCTCCCGAGCTGTCAGCGGAGCACCATTTAACCCTTTCTGGAACACAGCGTCCGCTTCCTCCTCCGTGAAGGGCTCCCAGGCGAAGAAGGGAATGCCGTCATCGCTGACCGTCGTCCCGGTGGTCTGTCGGAAATACTGCAGCCGCCGCTCCAAAGCCTGAAGCAGCTCCGGGAAGGAGGCAATACGCGGCATAGCGGCGACCTCCGACAGCTTTTTGACGTACGCCCCAAAGCCCGGCTTCTCGATAAACATGGCCTTGTCGGGGCGGAAAGCGGTTATCACCCGAGTCTCGAAGCCGCCCAGCCCCGCGGCGTGAGCGTTTAAATCATTGATCTGCCGGTGGTAGCGCAGGTCGTCGGTGGGGTCCTCCGTGGTGGAGACGAGACGCACGTTAGAATGCGCCATGCACCACCGGCGCGTCATGTGTTTTTCCCGGATCAGCGCCTTTGTGCGCGCGTAGAGATCCTCGGC
>JAEEGY010000221.1 GCA_016280565.1 Fretibacterium sp. | reverse complement strand
GCAGGCCGTGTGCTTGATGACCGCGCCCTCCGGGGCCAGGTTGCCCTTCAGCACCGCGATGCTGCCCTCGGTGCCGATGGCCCTGTCGTAGGGGCGAATGATGTCCTCCCGGGTGAGGTGAAGGCCGCACCGGGCGTTGGCCTCCTCCAGCCATTTCCGGCAGCGGTCATAGAAGCCGTTTTCCCTGAGCTCGTCGAGGTTTTCCCCCAGGGTCTTGCCGGTGATGGTCTTCGCGTCCAGGTGCAGCACGTCCCGGATCTCCTCCATGATGGCGGGCACGCCCCCCGCGTAATAGAAGAACTCCGCGGGCCACTTCCCGGCGGGCCGCAGGTCCAGCAGATAATGGGCCCCCCGGTGCAGCCGGTCAAAGGTGTCGCCGGTGATGGTGAGGCCGTACTCGTGGGCGATGGCGGGCAGGTGCAGCAAAGCGTTGGTGCTGCCGGAGATCGCCGCGTGAATCATAATAGCATTCTCCAGGCTCTCCATCGTCACGATGTCCGAGGGCCGGGTGCCCTCCAGGGCCAGCTCCACAATGCGCTTCCCGGCCCGGAAAGCGTAGTCCGTCAGGTCGGGGCTGGTGGCGGGGAGCAGGGCGCTTCCGGGGAGCGACAGGCCCATGGCCTCCGCAAAAATTTGCAGGGTGGAGGCCGTGCCGATGAAGCTGCACGCCCCGCAGCTGGGGCAGGCGTTCTGTTTGGCCCAGTTCAGGCGCGCTTCGTCGATCTCACCCCGCTCAAACTTCGCGCTGTACATCCCCAGCTGCTCCAGGGTCAAAAGCTCTGGCCCCGCGCTCATGGTCCCGCCCGTCACCATGATGGACGGAATGTTGAGACGTGCCATGCCCATCAGGTTGCCAGGCATCCCCTTGTCGCAGCTGGCGATGAACACACCGCCGTCAAAGGGCGTGGCGTTGGCATGGATCTCGATCATGTTGGCGATCATCTCGCGGCTCGCCAGGCTGAAGTTGATGCCGTCCGTGCCCTGGCTCTCGCCGTCGCAGATGTCGGTGCAGAAGTAGCGCGCGCCGTACCCCCCGGCCTCGAGGATGCCCTTACGGACCGCCTCCACCAATTTCATCAGGTGGGCGCTGCCGGGGTGGCTGTCCCCCGCCGTGCTCTCGATGATGATCTGGGGCTTGCCCAGGTCCTCGGGCTTCCACCCGCAGCCGATGCGCAGCGGGTCGACCTCCGGGGCAATTTTTCTCATCTTCTGGCTGGTCAGTTCCTTTGTCATTTATGATCCGCCTTTCAGGAAATATCAAGAGATGGTTTCATCCAATACATTATGAAAAAAACGGCTCGATGTCAAGCACCGTATGGTTGAAGGCCGCGGCCCGTCCCTGGCCCAAAATGGCACGGGGCCGCTATCATGATATAATGCCCTTATCGAAGCTCAGGAGGTCTGCAATGAGGCATTTTATCGGCATCGACCTGGGGACGTCCAGCGTGAAGTCCCTGCTGATGGACGAGAACGGCGGCGCGGTGGGCGTCGCCCAGCGAGGCTATGACATTCAAAAGCCGGAGCCGGCCTGGGCGGAGCAGGACATGACCATGCTATGGAACGCCACGACGGAGACTCTGCGCGAGCTGATGGGGAAGTTCCCTTCCCTGAAGGGGCAAATTGCCGGGATCGGCTTCTCCGGGCAGATGCACGGCCTCGTCATGCTGGGACAAAACGGCGAGCCCGTGCGCCGCGCTATCATCTGGGCGGACCAGCGCTCCCAGGACGCCATCGCGCGCATTTCCGCCTCCGTCCCCGGCTACCGGGAAACCACGCTGAACAACTTCAGCACGGGTTTTCTGCTCTGCTCGCTCCTGTGGGTGAAGGAGCACGAGCCGGAGGTCTATGAGAATATCCGCTTCGTCATGCTCCCAAAGGACTACATCCGTTACAAGATGTGCGGCGAGGTGGGGACAGACTGCTCAGACGCCTCCGGGACGGCGGCTTTTGACACGGCAAAACGCCAGTGGGCCTGGGGGATGATCCGCCAGCTGGGCTTGGACGAGGGGTTTTTTGTCCCCTGCCGGGAGTCCTGGGAGGTGGCCGGGCGCGTCACGCGCCGCTGCGCGGAGGAGACGGGGCTGCCGGAGGGCGTGCCCATCGTCTATGGCGGCGGCGACACGCTGGTCCAGGCGGTGGGCAACGGCCTGGCGAAGGGGGAGGCGTCCTCAGAAGGAACGCTGATTTCCAACATCGGCACGGGGAGCCAGCTCCTGTGCCTGGCGGACCGCCCCCTGCACGACCCGGAGTTCCGCACCAACACCTTCTGCCACGTGGCGCCGTCAGCCACGCGGCGCGAGCGATCAGAGCCGAGTTGGCTGCTGATGGGGGCGAACCTGACGGGGGGCGTGGCGCTGAAATGGCTGAAGGGCATCCTGGGAATGGGGAGCTACGAACAAATGACTAATCTTGCTCTTAACGCGGAGCCGGGGAGCGGGGGAGCGGTCTTCCTGCCCTATCTGAACGGCGAGCGCACCCCCTGGAACGACCCCAACGCGCGGGGCATCTTCTTTGGCCTGAGCCTGAAGCACGGGCGGGAGGAGCTGATCCGCGCCGTCATGGAGGGCATCGTCCTGGCCCAGAGGGAGACCTTTGAGATATTCCGTCAGATGGGGCTGAGCTTTCAGCAGGTCATCGCCTCCGGGGGAGGGGCCCGGAGCGCCGCCTTCCGAAAGATCATCGCCTCAGCCCTCTCCTGCACGGTGCGGACCAGCGCGGTCCGGGAGCAAGGCTGTGTGGGGGCCGCGATTCTGGCGGCGGTGGGGACGGGGGCGTTCTCCAGCATCGCTGAGGCCTGCAGCCATATCGTCCGCTTTGCCCCGGAGGTGACGGAGCCGAACCCGGAATGGGCGCGGCGCTACGACGCCGTGTTTGAAAAATTCCACGCGCTCTACCCCGCTAACAAAGAGCTGTTTGAGAAATAAGGCGGGGTGACCGGGCATATCACGCGCCGCTGGGTTCAGGAGCGGAAGCGCTAAGGACGTCAAAGTATCAAAAAAATCTGCGGGAGCCTCGCAAGGCTCCCGCAGCGTGTTTTTTCAACGGCATTTTCACCTCAGAGCGCGCATAGCGCAAAGGGGGGAGCCTATCGCTCACAACGTGGCTTCCTCCTCGTCCGCTTCAAGGATGAGCCGCACTTTCTCCGCAAGGGCGGGGACATCATTGCGCGATGTGTCCCAGGCTCTGTCATTGCTCCAAGATTCATAGTGGTGGGCGGCAATATCACGCATCCTTATGATGTCGCGCCATGGAATATCAGGATGAGCCTGACGCATCTCCGGCGTCAGTGACTTTGACAACTCTCCAATCTAAAGGATGGGCATTGCTATCGCGTTGCGG
>JAEEGY010000027.1 GCA_016280565.1 Fretibacterium sp. | reverse complement strand
CCGGCCAGCGAGAACCCGTCGCACAGCCATTGCGCGAAGTCCCCGCGGGAGATGAACACATCCTGTTTCTCCATGGGCAGGTCCAGGGCGGGCAGCCCCAGGGCCGCGCGCGCCCGTCCGATCATGCCGGCGGCGTCCCGCCTTGAGATCAGGCCCTCCGTCCCGAACAGGCCCTTGTCGTCCCCCTTGATGATGGCCATGGCCAGGACGGGGTCGTCGAGGTCCGTGATGTTGTAGGACGGCGCGTGGGGAAATTTCTCCGGGGCGATCAGCCCGTAGAGGTTGGATATCTGAATGGCTTTGTTGGCAAAGTGCTCCGGCGGAACGTCCGCGTACCTGCACAGGGAGAGCATGACCCCCGCATTGAGAAGGGCCCACTGCACGTGGATGGGCGGAACGTCGCGGAGCCGCAGGCCCTCCCGGACGGAGAGGGCTGCCAGCGCTCCCGCCGCCTGGCCCGTCATCATACAGATAGGCTGAAGGCGCAGGGCCCCGGCAGTGAGACGGGACATGGAGAGGTTCTTCTCCGCCGCAAGGAGGCCCTCCGTGTCCCTGGGGATGAGGATGCGCAGGGGCACCTGGAAAGGCCCCCTGGGCCGGTTGATCTGCGCGGAGGCCGCCCTCTCCTCAAGCTGCCATTCCATGTCCGCGTCCGTGGCCGCTCCGTGCAGGTCCAGGATATAGCCACCAATGGCAATGGCGTCGGAGAACTCATGGCTGGTCTGGCCGTCGCGGTAGCTCAGGGAGTTCTGAAGCAGCTCCGCGGAGGTCAGCGTATGCTCCCCGAGGACACGGCGGGATTCCCGGACGTAGGGGATGGGTGGCATATGCCGGACGACCTCCTGCCACTCCCTGGGAAGGCCGGCGGCCGCCGCGGGGAGTGTGTCCTGATATTCGTCGTCCGCCACGGACCAGTTTTCGTCCAGCTCGTTCTGCATATAATAGATAAAGTGAAGCGTCTTGATCAGGGCGTCCCGCTCCACCTGCAGCCTCAGCGCAGGGTCCTCAAGGTACGCCGCGGGGAGGCCGCGCCGGCCGTTCCAGCCGTAGGTCCCGGGGTAATCGTTGCCCCAGTTGACGCCGGTCTTGGTGATACGGGGCCAGTTCTCGTGGCTGGCGTCATACCCCCAGGGGGTCGACGAGTCGGGAAGCCCGCGGTAGGCGTTGTGCGAGACGAAGTTGACCGGGGTCTCGACGGGATAGACGCCACGGAAGTTTGCGCCGTCCCGGGTGACGTAGCTTTCGTAGTTCCGTTTCGCCAGGTCGTAGCCGGGGAGGGGCATCACGGGCCGCAGGTGCGAGGGCACGCCGCCGGGATACTTTCGGATGACGGCGACCCAGGTGATGTCCTGGATCATGGCTTCCGGTTTGATGAAGGGAGAGGAGGAGTTCCCGGGGCGGTAGGCCGTCCGGGCCAGAGGCAGCATGTCGCCGTACTCCGTTGCGTCGATCAGCACCTTGCAGGCGGTCTTGTATGTGCCGTTTTTGGACTTGATCGTGACGCCGCGGACCTGTTTGCTCTCCTTCTGCACCGCCGTGATGGCGGAATGGCAGAGGATGTCCAGAGTGTTCTTGCCCCTCGACCTCGCCTCGCCGGCCAGCGTAAGAAGGACCTCCTGGCCGATGTGCGGTTCAAAGGCGACGGTGCGGTTGTCCCAATAGCAGGTGCCGAGGGACTTGCCCCGCAGGTCGTAGTACTGCTTGATGCGAGAGAAGAACTCCAGGTAAAGCCCGCTCTTGATCCGGCTCAGGTCGTCCATCGTGGAGACGCCGGCCGCCGTGGCCTGGCCGCCGATCCAGCCGCTGGGCTCCACGACCAGCACGCTGGCTCCCAGGCGCGCCGCCTGGATGGCCGCTGCGATCCCGCCCATGCCGCCCCCGGCGACGACGACGTCATAGCTGTCCCGCACCTTCGGTCGCTGGACCGTCCGCGGCGCGGAACAGGCCGTTCCAGCCACGAGGAGCAGCAAAAGCAGCGCACACGTAAAAACCTTCAATTCCCGCCTTACATCCCTTAAAGAAAACGAAAAGCTCAACAAAACAACCTCCCAAGATTCCAACTCCGCTGTTAATGATACACCATTATTGTAAATCCATCCGGCCTGCCTTATACTTAACCTCATAATAATCAACTTCTCATTTATTATCTAAAATTTTTCGTTTGGAGGCTAAGAGTTATGAAGAAGATGGTTTTGCTTCTGCTCCTCGTCCTGATGGTCCCGCCGGTGTTCGCGGCGGATGTGCCGTCTTCGGGTGTTTTCTCTCAAAGCTCAGGGCTGGCTGCCCTGAAACCTGCGATGTCCGAGGTCCCGGAGACCCGGGCGGAGGATAACAGCGCGGAATCCCTGATCGCTCCCTTCATTGACGTCACCCGCCAGCAGGGAGCGGCCCGCCTCGCCGGGCGTTACGCCCACCTCAAGGCCATCCCCTCCCGGGCCGGAGGCGGAAACATTTTGGCCCCCACCAGCATTATCATGGAGATCGGGCAGGACGGCGCGGGCGCCATGAACATGGCCGGCGGGGATGCGACACGGATACAAGTGTCATTCGATGCCCAGGCCGATATCCCCACCCTGACCACGGCCTACGCGGACGATCTCAATGAGGCCCCCATGACGGACCTTGCCGTCCTCGTTCCCCAGGGGAACCGTTACATCTGGCGGCTGGTGAGCACTCAATCCGGCAATCT
>JAEEGY010000220.1 GCA_016280565.1 Fretibacterium sp. | reverse complement strand
TCGTAGGGCTGACGGATAAGCTGGTTCGTCATCATGACCCCAACTGTCTGGTTGCAGAAGACGGCGTTTGCGGCGGCGCCGGTCAGAGCCGTGACGGGGAAGGGGCCAAAGCGCGCGATCAGACCCTCAAGGCGCGACTGTACGCCCTCCAGCATTCTCGTCCCGTCAAAAAGGCCGGAGTACGTCCCCGACACCACCACGATGGAAGATATTTCCAGCATGGAGAGCAGGCCGCCGCCGTGGAAGAGTGCGCGGATGTCTCCCGGAACATGAAAGCCCAGCAGGGCGCAGGAGAGCGCCGGGAAGACGTCCATTCCCTGGACGGACACCGTGCAGAAAAAGGCGCAGAGGATGCTGGCCAGGAACGCGGGGTACACCTTCACCCCCACCAGGGGCAGGACCAGCATGATGAGCGCGGGCAGGCCTGCTAAGGGGCTGAGGTTGAACTCCGTCTCCAGCGCTGTCAGCGCCGCGCTGTCCATCTCACGCATGGGATTGTTCAGGGAGAGAAGGATGTAAAATCCCAGCGAGAACAGAAAGGGCAAAAGGGCCGTCCGCATCATCAGGCGAATGTTGCTATAGAGGTCCGTGTCCGTCACTGCCGCCACGAGATGCGCGCAGGAGGATACCGGGGAGCAGCGGTCACCGAAGTAAATGCCGGACATGACCGCCCCCGCCGTGACAAGCTCGTTTACGCCGCCGCCGCGCGCCAGGGCCATGAGCGCGACCCCTAGCGTCCCCGCTGTGCCAAAGGCGGTCCCGATGGCATAGGACAGCACGCAGGGGAGCAGGAAGGCCGCCAGCACAAAAAAGTTGGGCGCGATGAGCCGCAGGCCCCACGCGGTCAGGAAGGCAAACGTCCCAGCCGACCGCCACAGCCCCGTCAGGACGCCGATAATCAGCAAGATGCGGACGACGATGAGGGAGCTCCGCGCCCCCGCTGCCGCCATGCGCAGCAGCGCCTTTAAAGAAAAGCCCCGGCGGACCCCGGCGCACAGAAACGCAAAGAACCCCACCACCATGGCCCAGCTCATCGCCCACCCCATGGAGAGCACAAAAATCATCGACGCGGCAAAGACGAGAAAAGCTAACGCAAGCACACCCCAACACCCCCCTTTCAAGCTCAGGGCTGGCCGCCCTGAAACCTGTACTTTTTCACGCGAAAAAGAATATCATTGCTGATGGAGTTTGTAAAACGAGTGAATCGTAACGTGTTCAGCATAGTTCCCGGGTCCAGGGGGAGCACGTTGCCAGGAGGCTCAGGGCGTGGACTATAGTCAATAGAGTGGACACGAACCGAGAGGAAGGATATATTCCCAACCGTCCAATCAACAAGAACTGAGCGAATGTCATCCATGAGATAATGCGGCGGCTCGAGTGTGTCCGTCAGATGAGGCTTGCCAGCACCGCCGCGCCGACACGGGCTATGGCCGATATGCCGTACAGTTTTTTTTCAACGCCTCAGACCGATGCCCCGTGCCTCTGCATCCCGGAGGTCTCGTCTGAGAAACGAAAATATATTCCTATCGGGTTTCTACCTGGTGGTGCTATCGCGGCAAATACGGTTTCTATTATTCCTGGCTCGGAACTCTATCATTTCGACATCTTAACTTCGTCCGTTCACATGGTATGGATGCGGACAGTTTGTGGACGATTAGAAATGCGATATAGATATTCCGGTGCGCTCGTTTATAACACTTTCCCCTGGCCGTCGTCCGCTAAAGAGCAACGGACAAAGATCGAACAGACCGCGCAAAGCATTATTGACGCGCGGGCGCTGTTCCTTGAAAGTTCATTGGCCGACCTTTACAACCCCCTGACCATGCCGGAGCCGCTTTTGAAGGCCCACCGCGCCAACGACGCGGCGGTGTGCGCGGCACCTGTGCCCTGTGGGTAACTGTGGCAAGGCTGATGGAGAGGAATGTGAGGATGATAACAGAACAATAAAGGAAAACTGATCGAAGAGTATCAGGCTATTGCACTCAGAGTGTAAATCCAGGGGAGGGCAGGGGACCCCTACCTGTATAATAGGGAGCAGCGGGAGATGAGCAGGACGATTCGCTTTCTTCCCGCTGTTCTGCCTGTATATGCCGCGATCTGTATTTTGTTGGGAGGAATGGATATGTCAACGAATTTTGCCTCCATGCTGCCGCCTAACCCGAATGAGGGGGTTGTCTTTAAGGAAGAGGATTTGGCATCCGTGGCGCTTGCCGGAGGATGCTTCTGGGGAACGCAGGCCTTTATGGACCGTGTCCCCGGGGTGGCCCGCACTCAGGTGGGCTATGCGAACGGCACCACGCCCAACCCGAGCTATCAGGACGTGTGCCGTGGAGACACCGGACACGCTGAGACGGTGTATGTGTGGTACGACGTCACGAAGACTTCGCTGCGGGCCATTTTGACCGCGTATTTCTCCATCATCGACCCGACAAGCCTCAACCATCAGGGTGAGGACCACGGCGTTCAATACCGCACCGGTGTCTATCTCACCGGCCCTAACGTGGAGGCGGATAGGACGGTTGCTGAGGAGGTCTTTGCCGTGGAAAGCAAGAAGCACGACAAACCTCTGGCGGTGGAGCTGAAAACATTGAGCGCGTTTTATCCCGCCGAGGAGTATCATCAAAAATATCTGGAGAAGAACCCGGGCGGGTACTGCCACGTGGATTTTGGGCATCTGGAGGAGATTCCCTCTGAAGGGCAGAAATGAGCGCACCCGTCTGACACTGAAATGGGGGAATGAAAATGTTCTTTGATTTCTTTGAGAAAAAGGTTACGATATTCAGGAAGAAAGATCGCGAAACCTGGCAGAGGATAAAGGACATGCTGAAGGCGGATGGCTTTAAGGGTGTTCGTGCCAGCCACTATTTTGCCGACACACTTTGCGCCTGTGGCTGCGGCTCAAAACTGGACCCCAGAGACTTTGGCGCGAAGGGGAAGATCGACAGGGACATCTATTTCGTCGATGTCAGGAAGGACGACGTGGAAAGGGCAATGGCCTTGCTCCAGACTCACGGCCTCAACGCCGTCGTTGAGGAAGACCCTGTTGGCCGTCCTGGGAGAGTATGATTTGCTGATTGGAGGCATAATGATGAACAAAGAAGACATGGCTCAGAAGGTGAAGGA
>JAEEGY010000219.1 GCA_016280565.1 Fretibacterium sp. | reverse complement strand
GGTTCGTCCGTGCCCCGGGTCACGAGATCGGCCACCAGCACCCCGAGGTACCCGTCCGAACGGCCGAGGATCAGTGGCTCCCGGCCCTTCACCGACAGCGCCGCGTTGATCCCCGCCAGAAGCCCCTGCGCCGCGGCCTCCTCGTAGCCCGAGGTGCCGTTCACCTGCCCGGCGCAAAAGAACCCCCCAATCTCACGGTTCTCCATTGAAGGTCTAAGTTGATCAGGAGGAAGATACGCATATTCTATCCCATAGCCGGGGCGAATGATCTTCGCGTTTGAGCAGCCGGGCAGGGAGCGGACCATTGCTACCTGCACGTCGTAGGGCAGGCTGGTGGAGAAATTCTGCACATAGACCTCGCGCGTCCTGGGGGAGACGGGCTCAAAGACGATGGGGTGTGTCATGCGGTCCGGGAAGCGCAGGAACTTATCCTCAATAGAAGGACAGTAGCGTGGCCCGTGGGAGGCCAGTTCTCCCGTCACGAGAGGAGAACGATGGATATTCTTGGACAATATCTCATGGGTTTGCTCCGTCGTGCGGGAGAACCAGCAGGCGTAATCCTGAGGGTAGACCTTCGGCGTCCCCCAAAGGTCAAAACAGAGAGGGTCCTTTTCGGATCTCTGGGGTTCCATGGCGCTGAGGTCCAGGGTATCTAAGTTCAGCCGTGGGGTGGTGTCCGTCCTCATGCGGCCGAGCCGCAGGCCCAGCTTTTCAAGCGACACGAGCAGAGGGTTTGCCGGGGGCTGTCCCATGGGCCCGGAGGGAAAAGAGCATTCGCCAACGAAGGCCCGCCCTCCAAGGTACACTCCGCCGCACAGGACGACGGCCCCTGCCTCGTAGCGGGAGCCATGCCGGGTCAGGACGCCAGAGACACGTCCATTTTCCACAAGGATATCCACAACTTCGTCCTGGTGAAGGTCAAGGTCAGGTTGGGAAGTGAGGAGATTTCGATAGTACAGCCCATAGAGCATGGGGTCGCACTGGGCGCGGAGGGCGCGGACCGCCGGGCCCTTGGAGGTGTTCAGCCACCGGACCATGAGGGTGGAAGCATCCGCCGCGCGGGCCTGTTCGCCGCCAAGGGCGCTGACCTCCCGCACAAGATGCCCCTTCGCTGGCCCCCCGATAGACGGGTTGCAGGGCATGAGAGCCGTGTTGTCCACGCTGAGGTTGAGCATCAGCGTCCGGCATCCCATGCGCGCGGAAGCCAGGGCAGCCTCGCACCCGGCGTGCCCCCCTCCGATGACCACCACATCGTAACGTTCCTGAAACATCAAAGCACCTCCCAAAACGAGCCAAAAAAGCGAATCAACGCTCTGACCAATATAGTTTACAGTGGCCGGACACCTCCGTCAAACCCACCGGTCTGTCTCAGCCAGTCCTGTGTCCGGGTCCCCTCCGGCAGGACGCGCAGCAACGAAAAAGGGAAGCCAAACGCAGCTATCTTATGCGTCGGGCTTCCCTTCTGAAGGATGACCTCGCGGAGCGAGGCCCTTCTCTTTACCGTTTTGGCTTCCAAAGTTTCAGCTCTTCATAGCGGGCTGACGCTGCCTTACGGTATTTTCCGGGCGAACAGCGGTACTTTCCCCTGAACATACGGCCAAAATAACTCTGGTCCGCAAAGCCGCAGGCAGCGGTGATGTCCTTCAGCGTCCTGTTCGTCCCGGAAAGGAGCCGCGCGCTCGTCTCCAGACGGTAGGCATTGAGGAAATCCACGGGAGTTTCGTTCGTAAAGTAGGTGAAAAGCCTGCAACACTTGCTCCGGTTCATTTCCTCTGCCCCGGAGATATCGTCCAGGGATATCTTCCTTGAAAAATTCCGGTAGATGTAGGACATAATTCCCCTCACTTTTTCGTGGTTCTCCTCACGGAAATTGCCGGGAGAAGGAGGCTCCTTCCGGCAGACTATGCAGATTTCTTTGATGAGCTGCACCGCCAGCATCGCTGCATCCAGCTCGTAAAGTGTTTTCCGCTCCCGAAGCACGGTCTGGAGTTGCCGCATGATCTGAGCAGTCCTCTCCGCATTCTCCGTGCCAGCCTTGAGGACCCTCCAGCGAAAGCCGGTGTCTCTTAATATTTTTCTGGCAAGGCTGTTCTTTGGGAGTCCTGAGAGGATCAGGCTGGGATGAAAGCGAATCGCCATCGCAGAGCTTGAAGGGACATCGTCATAATGCTGGTGCAGCCGCCGTGAATTGATGAAGAGAACGTCTCCCGCGGACAGTTCGATCTCCTGCGCGTCCACCCTGCTTTTCAATCCCCCGTCAAGGGCAAGGACCAGCTCAATATCTTCGTGCCAATGCGTGACCATGCGGTCATCGGGATACTCGGGCACAAGTTTTTCCTCCACGCCGATCAGGAGCTGCGGCTCTGGGTACGACACGACCAGCGCGCCTGATTTATCAACAGTGACCTTCTCCATCATGCTCCTCCTGAAACAATAATCCTATTCTTTGGATTATTATACTATACAAAGTTTTACAGAGGCAGTAAATGCTTTACATCCACAAGCCCCTCAAACGGGTCCTCCGTACCGGTGACGAAAATCTGCCAGCCTGTGGTGAGGAGAGCCGTACCCGCTTCCTGTCTGGCAGCGGCATCCAGCTCCGCGGCAAGGTCGTCAAAGAGCAGAACGGGCTTTCGCCGGAGCTGAAGCTCGATCAGCCGCCCCGCCCTCAGGATGAGGGACAGCACCAGCCGCCGTTTCTGTCCCCGGCTCAGGGCCTCAGCCGCAGGGCGTCCAAAAGAGGTGATTTCAAGGTCGTCACGGTTAGGGCCCACGAGGGGCCGCTGGGCGTACCGTTCCCTCTCGGAAGTCTCCTCAAGCGCGCGGAGAAGACACTCCTCCCCGCTTCTGTCCTCAAGTTCCGGCGTCATGGAGAACGAAAAGGGCAGGGCGGCACAGACATCAGCGGGATCCTCAAGTTTAAGGAGAAGAGAAGCCACGCGGCGCCGCGCCTCCATGATCCAGCCCCCGAGGCGGGCAAAAGGCAGTGTGGTCCCGCGGATAGGTCTGTCCTGTCTCAGGAGGGTGGCACGGTGGCGGGAGACCTGATGGAACTCGGAAAGGCGGCGGGCATAAGGAGGAAAACAAAGGGCACAGAGCCGGTCTAAAAAGAGGCGGCGCACAGCGGGAGAACCTTCAACCAGGTTGATATCCGTGGGCAGGAAGGTCATAGACGGCACGACAAGCCGCAGGTCAGTGAAGGTGACGTGCTTTCCATCCAGGCGGGGCGTCATGCGCGTGGAGACCTGGACCTGGAGCTCGTGGTCTTCCTCGCCCGTCACACGCGCACCCAGCAGGGCCCGGCCCCTCTCGGAGTCCCAGGACACCGCACCGGACGTGCGGCCATGAAAAGTCCCCCACCCCGCAAGGACATTCAGGGACTCCAAAAGGTTCGTCTTTCCGGAACCGTTGGGCCCAAGAATGAGGTTCAGCCCGGGAGCCCATTCAAGCCGGGCTCCCCTCAGGCTGCGGAAGTCCTTAACTACGCTAAACTCAAATCTCACCTTTGCCTGCCTGTCTGTGCCCTGTAGGCATGCCCGGAGGGTATGCCCTGCAAGTATGAACTATAAGTATCTGTCCGGCGGCGCTATTCGCCGGGGTCTTCCTCCTCAGGCTTTTCTTTTTCCAGCTCAGGGCCTGAAGTTTCAGGTTCGGACTCATCTTCAATGACGTCCTGGGGGCTCAAGCGGGCGGGCATGAGCATATAGAGGAAATTCCCAGCGCCCTCCTGAACGATGCGGGTCTGCCCCTCCTCGCCATTGAACTCGATAAGGACCTCCCCGCTCCCCAGCGCCCGGAGGCCGTCCTGAAGGTAACCCACGTTAAAGCCCACACGAAGCGGATTCCCGTCAATCACAGCATCCAGCACCTCAAGGGCCGTGCCGAGGTCCGGCGCCCGCGTGGTCATTCTAAGGTCCCCGCCCGGCGAGAGCTGCATCACCACAAGGTGAGAGACGGTGTTGTGTGCGATGATGTCCACACGCTCCAGCGCGGGCAGCAGCTCATCACGAGGGATCCGAAGCGTCGTGAGGACGTCGGAAGTCAGGATTTTCTCGTAATTGGGGAACGAGGACTCCACCCGCCGGATGGAAAACTCCACGCCGCCATCCAGCCTGAACCATGCCGTCGCGCCGTCGTTCAGGACCTGGACGCGGGCCTCCTGATCCCCGCCCGCCAGCAGGCGGCCCAGCTCCTTCAGCGCAGGGACCGGAAGCAGAAGCTCATCGTCCGCCTCCGTCTCGCAGGGACACTGAGAGAGGGAGAGACGCTTGCCGTCCGTGGAGACGACCTTTAGGAGGTTATCTTTCAAACTGAATAGACAGGTCCAAAGGTATTTTGGGAAGTCCGCCGGAGCAGAGCTGGCGATGGAACCCTCGGTGATGACCCTCGCCAGGTCGGCCGTGATAAGGGTAAAAAGCGATGTGGCTCCTTCGCTTCGCGGGATCTTTGGAAACTCCGCCACGGGGGCAGTTGTGAAGCGTGTCCGGCTCCTGCCTGCGGAGAGGACTCCTTTCTCTCCATCTACTTCTAAAGTCACAGTCCCTGTGGGGATCTTCTTCAGAAATTCTCCAAGGAGGCGGACAGGAAGGATCGCCTGGCCCGGCGTGATGGTTCGCACGCCGGAGGCCGTGCAGCGCAGGGCTGTTTTGAAATCCGTCGCCTCAAGGAGCGTCTCGTCCCCTACAGTGACCAGAATGCCATTCACGGCGCTGAGTGTGCTCTTTGTTCCGCTGGAGCGTTCGGCCATCTGCCAGGCCTTTAGGAATTCAAGACGGTCAAGCTCAAGTTTCATGTGGTCAGTCCTCCCCTTGATCCTGCCCACGGTCCTGTGCACAGTGGACAGCTTCTTCTTTTATCTTTTTATTTAAAAAGTAATAATAATAGTAACGCTGAACAACTCTGTGGATAACCAGAAAAACTTCTCGTCATGACAGGATACACCGTGTGTGAAAATCCGGTGGACCCACTGTGGACAGGCCGTGGATACTTTTGGAAAACAGCGTCATATGCCGTCCTTCTTTGTGATTTGATCTCAGTTATCCACAACCCTTTCCACCCCTTATTCATAGCTTATTCTTTATGTTATCCACCCTTTGTCTCATGTTTTTATCCGTCTTAATGAGATCCTCGATTTTCTTTTGAGCATGGATGACGGTGGTATGGTCCTTCTTTCTGAAGGCACGGGCTATCTGCTGAAGGCTTGTCTCCGTCATCTCACGGCATAGAAACATGGCCACCTGTCTTGCCATAGCCAGGTCAGCCGTGCGCTTTGAGCTGGCCAGATCCTCCATGCTGACGCCAAAGTCCTCTGTAACGGCGTTCTGAATGGCCTCGATGGTGACGGGACCTTTCATATCCATGCGGAGAATATCCTTGAGCCAGACCGAGACCCGCTCAATGGTGATCTCCTCACTCATCAGCTCCGCGTTTGCAATGACCCGGGTCAATGCGCCCTCCAGTTCCCGGATGTTGCTTGGGATATGCTGGGCCAGGAAATGAATGACCTCATCCGGAATGGTGTAATCACGGAGTGCCGCCTTCTTTTGAAGGATGGCAATTCTGGTTTCCAGGTCCGGCGGCTGGATGTCCGCTACCAAACCCCAGCTGAACCGGCTCGTCAGACGCTCCTCGATATTCTTCAGCTCCGAGGGCTGCCGGTCGGAGCATATCACCACCTGCCGCCCGTCGTCGTGCAGGGAGTTGAACGTGTGAAAGAATTCCTCCTGGCTCTGCTCCTTACTGCCGAGGAACTGGATATCGTCGATAAGGAGGATATCCAGGTTGCGGTAACGCTCCTTGAACTGCGCCGTCTTTGAGGAGGCAATGGCCTTGATGAACTCATTCAAAAACTGCTCCGCACTGAGGTAGAGCGTCCGAAGGTTCTTTGTCTTCTCCTGCGCGTAGTTGCAGATCGCGTGCATGAGGTGGGTCTTCCCCAGGCCGACGCCGCCCCAGATAAACAATGGGTTGTAGGCCTTGCCCGGCATCTCCGCGACGGCCAGGCTGGCCGCGTGGGCCATGCGGTTGGACTTTCCCACGACGAAACTTTCAAAGGTGTAGCTGGAGTATGGGTTCTTCTTCTCCGGCTCCGTGCTGCCGCGGGACGCCTCCTTTGCGCGGGCCTCCCACTCCTGTTTTTTTTCATTTCCCTCCGGGGAGTCGCTGGCCTTCAGCCGAATGCCCCGGACTGTGCCGCCTTCCTTCGCGGACCGGTTCAACCCGGCCAGGAAGTTGTTGGTAACATACTCCTGCACGAAGGGATTGGACGTTTCCACCACGAGCTCGCCGTCCTCGACCCCCAGCGGCATACAGGCCTCAAGCCACAGGGAGACCTTCTCCTTGGGCAGGTCCGCCCCGGCAATGATCTCCTCCCAAATTTTTTTCAGGTCCTCTGCCTTTTGCTGCAATGCACTTCACTCCCAGCCCCTTATCCTTTTAGTTATCCACATCAAAGGGTCCCTTCGCGGACAATTTACAGGATAATTCGCCCTAATTATACACTTATCCACAAAAAATTTGTCCTCCACCTGTGGATAATTGGTCTTTCACCTCGCCCATGAGTACGTTCTGCGGGCCCACCGGCGACACATCGTGCAGTTAATGATATCATGAGAAAAGGAAGAACGGACACGCGGGGGTGGGGCCCCGGTGCAGAAGGAGTTTTTTGTGATGTCGATCTATCTGAACAACGCTGTGACAAGCTGGCCCAAGCCTGAGGCAGTCCCTGAGGTGATTGGCGGGTACGGATACGGCGAGAGTGGGCAGCCCCTGAACGAGCTGAAGAAGGAGGAATAGGCGGTGTACACACGGGAACTGACAGTCCAGCCCTCCGACGCCTCCTGTCTGGGCCAGATCAAGCTGCACAGCCTTCTCAACTACCTCCAGGACACGGCGAGCCTGGCTGTTGAAGATCTGGAAGGGACAGCAACGGAGCTCATGGCACGGGGTTACGCCTGGGTCCTGACGCGCTACGAGGTGGAGCTGACAGGGCCTCTGCCTACGCTGGACGAGCATTTTGTGATCCGGACATATCACGACCCCAACCACGGCTACGGCACGCTGAGGGTCTTTGAGGTAGTCCGTCCCGACGGCATGCCGCTGGTCT
Source organism: Fretibacterium sp. (assembly GCA_016280565.1). GTDB lineage: Bacteria > Synergistota > Synergistia > Synergistales > Aminobacteriaceae > JAFUYV01. The sequence continues at coordinate 13,574 of JAEEGY010000219.1, read as the reverse complement.
GGGCCAAGACCTCGTGGCTGTTGCTTGACCTGGCCGCTGGACGTCCTGTCCGGCCTTCCGCACATCTGCCGGAGATCACGGAGCGCGATACCACTCCCATCGACCCGGACTTCCGGGACATCCCGGCCTTCCCGCAGGACGGGGAGGTCACAGAGGTCCCCTGTCCCATCCGCTTCCACGACCTGGACACCAACGGCCACGTCAACAACGCCGTCTACTTTGAGTGGGTCTTTGAGGCGACGCCGTTGGACCTCATGAAGTACGATGTCCGCAGTATCTCGGCGTCCTTCCGCTCCGGTGCGCGTTGGGGGGAGAAACTGCGCATCCAGGTGGCGGAACTGCCGTCTTCCTCTGAAAACCGGGATTTCGTCTATCGTATCATCAATGAGAAGAACGAGGACAGCGGGGCGGGGACGGCAAAACCAAGAACGCTGTTTTCATGCAGCTGGGAGGCGAGGCCATGAATGTCGTTATCGTCGGAGCCGGAGAGGTGGGCTGCGATATCGCCGCGACACTCTCCGAGGAGGGGCATAACGTCTACGTTGTAGAGCAGGACGAGGAGAAGGCAAAAATTGCGGAAGAGCTGGATGTGAGCGTCATTCGGGGCAACGGAGCGCGGCCTCAGGTGCTCCATGAAGCCGGGGTGACGGATAATGGAGATGTGGACCTCCTGCTGGCCTGCACTGACCGGGACGAGGTGAATATGCTCTCCTGCTGGATAGCTCACCGGGCCGGGGTGGAGCACGTCATCTCCCGGGTGCGGAGCCTTGAGTTCACTGATTCCCCAACCTGGGGGAAAAAGCTGGGCATCGACCTGATGGTCTCGCCGGAGCGGTCCGTGGCGCGGGAAATCCTGGAGCTCCTGGCGGTCAGCTCCGCCTCACGGACAGCGGAGCTTCTGGACGGGCGGGCCGCCCTCTATGCCCTGCGTGTTGCGGAGAACTCTCCCTTAGCCGGGATGGCCCTGAAGGATATCCGCGTTCTGTATAAGGACCTTGTGGCCGTCTTCGTCTACGTGGAACGCGAGGGCAGCGACGAAAACGCCGTCCCGGACGGAGACACGGTGCTCCAGACGGGGGACCTGTGCTACGTCGTGACGTACAAGGAGGCAGCGTGGCTGCTGGAGGAGCTTTTCCAGCTCAGGAAATCCCGTCCGCTGCGCCGGGTGTTCGTTGTAGGGGGCGGGAAGCTGGGCTTCCAGGTGACGCAAAGGATACAGAGGGAGTACGGCCACGTTCAGATACGCCTTATCGACCACGATGCGGGGCGCTGTGCCAGGCTGGCCGAGGAGCTGGGCGGGGCCCTGGTGCTGAACGGAGACGGGGCGGACCCGGACCTGCTCCGGGAGGAGGGTATCGACGAGGCGGACGGCTACGTCTGCGCCACAGAGTCCGATGAGGTGAATCTCATCTACGCTGCCCTGGCCAAGTCCATGGGGGTGAAAAAGAGCATCGCCGTGGTACGCCGGAAGCAGTACGAGGCCCTGCCGGAGATCATGCCGGTGGACGCTGTGGTGAACCCCAACAAGGCGCTGGCCTCCGTGATCCTGGGCATGATCCGCTACCCCGGGCACGCGCGGGCCCTGTCGGTCATCGAGAAGACCGGCGTGGAGATGCTGGAGGTTGTTGTACCGGAGGGGAACAAGCTCCTGGGACGTCCCCTGGCCGAGCTTGGACTTCCAAAAGGGGTGCTGGTGGCCCTCATGGGGCACGGGAACCGGGTTTTGGTCCCGACGGGGGCCACCCAGCTCCAGGCGGGGGACTGCCTCATCCTCTTCGCCACCACGGCCCTCATGCGCGAGGCGGCGGAACTCTTCAGTGAGAATAACGTGGACGGGGAGCGGGGAGAGGCATGAAGATCGGGATTGTTCTCCGAGTCCTTTCGCTCATCAGTCTGATCGTCTCCCTCTTCATGTTCCTGCCGCTGGGGCTGGCGCTCTGGGACGGCACGCCGGACGCGCGGGCCTTTGCCGTCTCGCTGGCCTGTGGGCTGCTGATAAGCCTCCTGCTGTCGCTGGGGGGAAAGAGAAAGCAGGAGCGCGGCGAGTTGGGCATCCGCGAGGCCCTGGGAGTTGTGGCCCTGGCCTGGGCCATTGCCTCGGGCGTCGGCGCCCTGCCCTACTGGAGCTGTGGCGTGACCCCCACCTACACCGACGCCTTCTTTGAGACCATGTCCGGCTTCACCACCACGGGGGCGACGATCCTTGAGAACATTGAAGCCGCCCCGCGGGGGGTCCTGCTCTGGCGCTCGCTGACGCACTGGCTGGGCGGGATGGGGATCATCGTTCTCAGCCTCGCCGTGCTGCCCTTCCTTGGGATCGGCGGCATGGAGCTCTTCAAGGCGGAGGTTCCCGGCGTCACGGCGGAGAAACTCACCCCACGCCTTCAGCAGACAGCGCTCCGCCTCTGGGGCGTTTATGTCCTGCTGACCTTCACGGAGACGATCCTCCTGATGTTTGGTGGCATGAGCCTCTTTGATGCCTTCGCGCACTCCTGTTCCACCATCGCCACGGGGGGCTTCTCCACGAAGAACACCTCTATCGCCTGGTTCCACAGCGCGTACATCGAGTGGGTCATCATCGTCTTCATGTTCGCCTCCGGGGTGAACTTCTCCCTGTATTTCCTTCTGTTTGCCCGGCAGTTTCGGAACTTTCTTCGGGACGAGGAGCTGCGCCTGTACGTTGGGATAGTGATCGGTTCATCGCTGGCCATTACAACGTTTCTCCTGATCGGGAAGTTAGCCGCTGGCTTTGAACCTGCGCTGCGCCGCTCCGCCTTCCACGTTATCAGTATCATGACCACCACAGGCTTCATCACGGATGACTTTGACCTTTGGCCGGAGTTTGCCCGTTTTCTGTTCCTGCTTCTGATGGTCATGGGGGCCTGCGGGGGTTCCACGGGCGGAGGCTGCAAGGTGGTGCGCTTCCTGCTCCTGGGCCGCCAGCTCAAGGTCGAGACGCTCCGGCTTTTGCATCCCAGGGCCGTTATCACCGCACGGTTCAACGGCCGGCCCGTTCCCCGGGGGATCATGGACTCTACCGTCGCTTTTCTGATGCTTTACGTTCTGCTGGCGGCCGCGAGTACGCTGATCGTGACGGCGTTTTCCTTTTCCTGTCCAGGGTTGGACCTCCTGAGTGCCTTCTCCGGGACCATCACCTGCCTCAGCAACGTCGGTCCTGGTCTGAACACCCTGGGGGCTGTGGAGAACTTCGCCTGGCTGCCAGCCGGGGTGAAGTGGCTGTTCTCCTTCCTCATGCTGGCGGGACGGCTGGAGCTTTTTGCCGTGATCCTGTTGTTTTTACCGGGGACATGGGCCCGTTAAAACCCTGACCGCGCCCATCGGCTGGTCTGGTACAATAGAGAGACTGCAGAGGAACTACGATGCAAGCTCAGGGCCATGCGGCCCTGAAACCTGCAGCCGGGCTCAGCGTCCGGCCCTTGGAGGTTGACATAGAGTGAATGGGAGAAAAGGCAAAACAACGCTGATATGGGGGAGGCCGCAGTCCTATGGATATGGATTATGAGGCCAAACCTTTTTCAGTTTCAAGCTCAGGGCCATGCGGCCCTGAAACCTGCTCAGGGCTGACCGCCCTAAAACCTGTTGAGGTAAAGGAGCCCGTTGAAGAACCCGTTCCATCGGGACAGCCCCGCCGGGTTTCCCTCCGCCTTCAGCTCACGGCCTTCTTCAGCGGGGCGGCGGTCATGGTGCTGGAGCTCACCGGCTCGCGCCTGGTCGCTCCGTTCTTCGGCACGTCGCTGATCGTCTGGACGGCCCTCATCGGCGTGATGATGACCAGCCTGTGCCTTGGCAACTGGCTGGGGGGAAATATGGCGGACCGGCGGCCGGAGGGGCGCATCCTGGGGCGCATCCTTCTTCTTGCGGCCCTTGTCACGGGGTTGACGGCCTTTGCCGGCAACGCCGTTCTCACGCTGCTGGCCGAGCTCCCGCTGAACCTCTACGTGGCTTCGGTCCTGGCCGCGCTGATGATCTTTACCCCGGCGAGCCTCCTTATGGGGATGGTCTCGCCCTTCATCGTCCGCCTCGCGCTGAGGGATGTGGGGTCCTCCGGCGTTACGGTGGGACGCCTCACGGCCTTAGGCTCGGCGGGCAGCATCCTCGGCACGTTCCTGGGCGGCTTCGTCCTCATCTCGCTCTTCCCCTCCGGGGTGATTTTGATGATGTTGTCGGTCACCCTTGCGCTGCTCTCCTTCCTGATCTACGCGGCGGCGTGGCGGGGTTCCCTGATGATGATGCTCTGTCTGGGCTGGGCAGCCTACACGGCGTGGGCCTACGGTCTGCCACTGGCCCCTGTTGGGGAGCAGATCGACACGGCGTACAACCACATCTCCATCGTGGAGAGCAACATGGAGGACGGACGGCGCATCCGTATCATGATGACGGACCCGAAGGGCGCGCAGTCCCTGATGTATACGGATGAGCCCACGGAGCTGGTGAGCGACTACACGAAGTTTTATGACCTCGCCTTTCACTACAAGCCCGATACGAAGAAGATCCTGATGCTGGGGGGAGGAGGCTACTGCGTGCCGCGCCACATCCTGTCCGAACGGGAGGTGTCCTTCGACGTGGTGGAGCTGGACCCTGGTATCACGGAGGCCGCGCGCCGGTACTTTGAGCTGAAGGACAGCCCTAACCTCCGTGTCTTCCACGAGGACGCGCGGACGTTCCTCAACCGCGCCGCCCGTGACGGGCTGGGCCCTTACGATGCGGTATTCATGGACGTGTTCGGCTCCTGGTACTCCATCCCCTTCCAGCTCACCACGGTGGAGACGGCCCAGCGTCTCCGCGGCCTGATGACCCCGGACGGGGTGCTTGTATCCAACATCATCGCGTCGCTATACGGCCCGCGCAGCGGTGTTTTCCACGGCATCTACTCCGCGTTCTCCCAGGTCTTCCCGCGAATGCTGATCTTCCCGGCCTCGGCCCCGGAAGCGCGTTACGCCTACGCCCTGCAAAACCTTATGTTGGTGGCCCTCCCATCGGAGGCGCTGCCACCGGTTCCAAAGACACCGGACGAGCACGTTGCGAGGCTCCTTGCCAACCAATGGCTGGATCCCTTCACTCCGGACCCCAGGATCCCGGCCTTCACCGATGCCTTTGCCCCGGTGGAGCGCTATGCCCTCGTCCTGCCCCAGTGAGTGGTGAAAGGGAGTGTCCCGGTTGAAAAACCTGAAGAACATAAAGTTAAAGAACGAGGCCACTAAAAGTGAGGGGAAGGTGCCGCTGATCCCTGGGAACATCCTGCTTCTCCTGTGGTGCGTGGCTCTGGCGCTTCCCAACCTGGTTTACTCCGGCGTGCGCTTCGCTGACACGCTGCACATCCTCAAATGGACGGTGGCGGGAGCCCCTGTGGCCTTAGCCCTCATTGTGGCGGGACTGCGGCTGGTCTGGTACGGCCGCAGGATCGACATCAGGATCGATGTTTTTGGTGTCCTCTGGGCTCTGTTGCTGGTCTACTGTGCGCTCCAGCCCCTGTGGCTGGATATCTCCTCCATGACGGGCTTTGTGCACGAGATGATCTGCTTTGCGGCGGTCTGGGCCTTCTACGTCCTCACGGCCAACTCCTTCTCCGACCGGGGGCTAAGGCTTATCCTGTGGCTGGCGAACATCAACGGGGCCATCAATGTCCTCTTCGCCGAGCTCCAGATCCGCAGTATGAACGACCTGGCCTTTCTCAAGGGGACCGCCTTTGAGTTTCTGCGCCCCTGGAGTACCCTCATCCTGCCGACGCCGGACAATTACATTGGCAACACCGCTCAGCAGAATATGTTTGGGCTCTGGATGGCCATCTGCGTCATGAGCTCCATCTACCTCTTCATCGCCTATGCCTTTAGCGGCGACGGGAAAAAGCGTCCCCGGTGGATAACTGTCCTGAACCTGGTCCTGATGGCGGTCAACAGCTGGGGCCTGTGGAACAGCACCAGCCGGTCGGCGCTCCTCTCTCTGTTTGCGGGGCTCTTTGTCCTTGCCCTGGTGACGGCGATGCGCTACGGGCGCGCCTACATCAAGCGGCTTAGCGTGGTTCTGGTGATCTTTGTTGCAGTGGTGGCGGGGATATCGCTCTACGGCAGGGCTGGAGATCTGCTCTTCAAGCTGAAGGACGACCTGATCCAAAACGCCGGCACGATCGGCAATCGGATCGGCATCTGGACGACCTCCGCCGCGATGTTCAAGGAACACCCGATGGGCGTTGGGGTGGGGCAGTACAAGTGGCACTACCTGGAGGCCCAGCGGGAGGCGTTCAAGACCATCAATGAACCCTGGTATCAGTGGCAGTACACACACTGGGCCCACAACGAGTACCTCCAGTGGTTCTGCGAGGCGGGCTGGGCCGGGGGGATCCTGCTGGTGATGATGCACGTCTTCTGGCTTTGGGCCGTCGTCCGGGGGTTGTGGCGGTCTCTCCGGTCGGAGGAGGGAGGCGTCTCCCCTGCGGCTATCTGGGGCTGTGCGCTGGTGGTGCTCGTTTCCTTTGATGCCTTCTGGACGCGTCCCTTCCACCGCATTGAGAACATCCTGTGGATGGCCCTGGCCTTTGCCCTCACGAACCGGGAGTTCCTGGCCGGGCGGGACTGGCGGATCAATGCGTCTGACCTTTTCTCCAGATTGTGCGGCGCTGCCGCTGTTTGTGCGGCGCTGGCCGGGCTTGTCTACCTCTGGAGCGGCATTGAAGGGAATTTACTGCTGCGCCAGGCCCTCAGTACGGAGAATGCTCAGCTTCAGCTCTATTACCTTGAGCAGGCGAAGAAGTACCCCGTCGTGCAGGAGGACGCCCAGAAGAACCTGGGGCTCCATTACCTTCAGGTGGGTGACCAGCTTCACGATATGGAGACGATGGGGAAGGGCTTCAACATCCTGTGGCAGCACTTCCAGCGGGAGCCGCACTCTGAGGATATGAGCAAACTCCTGCACTGGGCCCAGCGCTTCCAGGTGGAGAATGTTATCCAGGAGCTGGCGAGCTATCTCAAGCCGGGGACTTATCACCTGGCGCGCCGTCCTGGGACGGACGCCCAGGGCAACACGGTAAACGCCCTTGTGGTGCTCAACGGCCCGGCCCCGGAGCCTAAATCCGAGTAGGACGTTATGCAGCGCCGGGCTGGCTTCACCCTCATCGAGATCCTGATCGCGGTGATGCTGACGGGGATGGTGACGTCCCTGGCGCTGGCCCCCGTGGTGGTCACGGTGCGGCGGGTGGTGGAGCTTCAAACCAGCACCTCCGGCACGCTGGCGTTGTCCCGTGCCCTGTCCTTCATTGGGCGTGATGTGGCGGGAACAGTGCGGCTGACGAAACAGGCTGTGCGGGTAGAAGATCACCAGACCCTCGGCAGTCAGGAGGATGATATTCTGGCCATTATGACAACCTCTCCAACGCGTCAGCAGATGCCCGCCGGGACCGTCGTCTACAAAATCGAGCGGGGAGGCAGTTTGCGTGGAGTGGTCTCCGGGCTCTACCGCTGGGTCCTGCCAGGGAAGCAAGTGGATGAGGTCGAGCCGGAGAAACTGAGGGGCGAGGATGGACAGCTGGTCCTGCCCGATGTGACAGGTTTCAGTGTGGAGGTCCCCAACGGTAAAGAACGGGAGAAGAAGTACGAGGGGGCCCTGCCCGCGGGGTTAGCCGTCGCCCTGACGCGCGGGACAGGGAAGGAGGCGGAAACCCTTGAGGAGATCATCGTCTCCCCGTAGGCGGGGACGGCGCGGTTTTGTGCTGGTGTCTGTCCTGATGCTGGGGGTGCTCCTCATCTCCTGTGCTACGGCTTTCACCTGGTTTGTCCGCACACAGGTCCGCGGTGTCCTACGGGAGCGGGTGGCCCTCACGAACCGGAGCATGGCTCAGCTTCTTGTGGATGCGGCAATCAATATCATCGAGGAGGCCTCCAAGCAGGCGAAGGGTGACAGCCCCATCCAGGATTGGTTCAAACCACTCTTGTTTCCCGCAGATGATCTGGGGCTTTGGGCGGTGCAGGTCCTGCCGCTGGATGACAAGCTCCCCATCCGCAATCTCTTTCTGCCGGACGGGAACACGTTGAGGATGGAACTGCGTGCTCCATGGGAGGATATGTGGGATGCGCTGGGGCATAGGGAACTGGCTGTGCCGGTGCTGGATTTTCTCGATAAGGACGGAAAGGGACGCGTCGGCGGGGGGGAGCATGAGGAGTTTCCCAACCGTCCCCTTCTGGACCTCTCGGAACTTCTGGTGATGAAGGAGATCACGCCGGAGATCCTCTATGGGGGAGCAGGACAATTGGGAGTGGAGAAATTTTGCACGATCTGGAGTGACGGAAAGGTCAACCTCAACGTGGCCCCTCCGGAGGTGCTGAGGCTCCTGCCGGGACTGGATGACGTCCAGGTGAGCCGCCTTATCGCGTATCGGGCGGAGAAAGCGCTGGGAAGCTTTGAGGACCTTCAGGCAGTTCCCGGCTTGTCGCCGAAAACTGCGACACAGCTCACGAACCTGGCGGGCTTCAAGAGCCGCTATTTCTCCCTCCGCATCGAGTTCCTGGATGAGTCTCCGGGGGGGACATCATTTCATATTATTTTTGACCGGACGGCAAAAAAGATCGTCCGCTGGGAGGAGTCCTGAGGGTGTCATTTAATTTCAGTTTCCTTAAAAGGGGAGGCTCTGATTTTGAGAACGTGGCGTTTCGCCGCGTGACTGGGGGTGAGGTCCGTTCCACCGGGGCCGGACGGCGTGCCGTCACGCTTGTCCCCATGCGCTCGCTCTCCCTGGACGCCTTCTCTTTCCCCTTCTCGAGCGCGGCGAAGGTGCGCGAGGCCCTGAGGCTCCAGGTTCTGCCCTACGCCGCGGCGGGCTCAGTGGAGATATTCCCCGTGCTCCTTGAGAGGACAGGACGGGCGGCCAGCGGAGTGACCTGGTACGTCTCGCCGGAGGAACTGGCCGCTCTGCCAGAGGAGACAGGGAGCGGAGGCCTGGTCTGGCCCGCGCCGCTGCCACTGGCCTCCCGCGTGGAGGGAACGGGCGTCACTCTGTGGGCGGATGAGGAGAACCTCTGTTCCCTTTTGTGGCAGGGGTATAAGCCTGTGTTGAGCCGCTGGCGTCCCAAAGCCCACGCTACGCCGGAGTCCGAGCTGGCGTGGTTTGACACCTGCTGCAAGGGGCAGGGCCTGGAACGGGGAAGTTCCTTTGTCCTCGACGCGACGGATCCGGAGGCCTTTGCCTCCATTGGGGAGATCGCACGGGAGAGCCTGATCCATTGTCCATGGCTTAGGGACGTAAACCTGTCGCGTACGGCTCTGGAGGGAGCGATGGGGCTTGAGCGCAGTGTACGGCTCCTGACCCGTGTGGCGTGCTGGGTCCTCCTGATGGGGGGCCTGGTGCTGACAGGGAGCCTGCTGCGCTGGAACCAGCTTCAGCATAAGACAGAGGCGGTACGGGAACGTTCTGAGGCGCTTTACCGCGAGGTCTTTGACCCGGCTCACACGGGCCGTATCGGGAACCCTGTCTCCCTGGCGCGGGACAAGATCGCCGCGCTGCAGGGAGGCGTCTCAGAGGGACGAGGGCTGGATGGTGCACTGGCGGACCTGGGCGAGGTCTTTGCGGAAAACACCAGCCTGGACGTGGTGGTGGATGTTCTGCGCTATAATGCGGAGGGGCTGGACTTCACGGGTTCGGCTCCGGACATGAGTACGGTCCTCACCTTCCGCAAGGCGTGGGAAGGGCGGGCCAGCCTGTCTCAGCTTGACAACACGCAGAGCGTCTCCGGTGTGGGGTACCGGTTTGACCTCCGTGTCCGGTGGTGAGGGGGGAGTCATCTTGAGCTTCAATTTAAGCAACGCGAGGTCTGTCCTTCAGGGTGAGGCCCCCGGATCGGTACGCTTGCTGGCCGCTGCATTGCTGGCGCTGGGGGTCTGGGCCGGTGTCTCCCTGGTGTCGGACCGGGCCGGGGAGGCCGGCTCCGCACTTGCCGTTCAGGAGGGCCGCTACCGCACGCTTTCCATGCTGGCTGCGGAGTACCGGGCCATGGCGCCCGGAGCCAAGACAACGACGGGTGATGTGGATGTGCCGTCGGTATTTGCCCAGGTTTCGGAGCGAATGGGGCTGGGAAGCCGCGTCAACCGCATCTCTCCCGACGGCCGCAACCAATCCGTGGAGATCAACCGGCTCTACGCCGAGGAGCTGACGGAGCTGGAAAAACAGCTCGCCGCACGGGGGGTGCGTTTCCTCTCCGCAGAGATACGGGCCCTGCCTGCCGGTGAGGAACGGCTCCTCACGGTCTCGGCTATCATCGGTCCTGTGCAGGAAAATTCCCGGAGGGGAGAGGGCCGGCGATGAAGAGAACATTTCTGTTCATTTTGAGAACGTTTCTGCTCCTTGTGGGCTTCTGCGCGGCGCTGTGGATCTTCCTGCCCTGGCGCGAGGTGGGAACGGCGGCTGTGTCTTTGGGTAGCTCCGTCCTGGAGGGAAAGGGGATACGGCTTGCCTGTTCTGACGTGGAGGGTGTGGAGGGGGGCTTCACGATGAACGGCCTCTCAGTGGGGGGCTTTGTGAACCTCTCCTTTTCGTCCGTCACCCTGCGCCCTCAGCTTTTAGCCAGCCTGATGAGCCTGGCCCCGGTTTGCGAGGTGGCTTTCCAGGGGGGCACGATGACGATGGGGCAGAAGATGGATTTGGGCGGCGGGAGTTTTCTCCTGACGGCCTCGCCAAATGAGGTGTTGCTGGAGGGCCTTCACTCGGACGGGGATTTCTCGCTGGATGGCTTTTTAACGATCGATCCGGCCCGCATGAAGATCGGGCGCGCGGAGACCGCGGTGAGGGTGCCGTCGTCCTTTGAAGAGAACATGAACACGCTCAAGAGTTTCCTGCCCCTTGTTAAAGAGGGGAACGGGAACTGGTTTCTGCGCCGCCAGGAGGGGGCGAATTAAATGGGGATGAAATTTCTAAACGCGCTAAGAGATCGTGCCAGCCGCGGGGCCCGCGTTGAGGAACAGGAGGAAAAGAGCACTTCACAGAATGAGGGCGGAAATCTCTATACCCTGTGGCAGCTGACGTTGCCGCTTTTGCTGGGAGTGACACTGGGCTGGTTCGCGGCTGTCTGTCTGGGTCTTGCCCTTGACCGTTTTGCGGCGAGCGGAACCATGCAGCAGGGGGGAGCGCTGGGGACAGAGGCGGCGCGCCGGGAGGATAAGGACTCCACCGGGTTGGAAGGCTTCCTGACGGCCAACCCGTTCCGCACCTCGCCGGTCCCTGTGCAGAACCCAGTGATCCAGGAGGAGAAGCCCGCTGAGCCCGAGATCAAGGGGTCTCTGGCAGATGCTGTTGTGCGTGGTACGCTGCCGGGCGTGGGAGTGTGGCTGGAGGACAAGGGGCAGACCCACCTGGTGCTGGTGGACACGAGCTTTGACGTTTATACGCTGGCTGAGGTGACCTACCGTGAGGCGGTGTTCGTCCGGGACGACGAAGTGGCTGTGTTGGAGCTTCTGTACGGTGCGCCATCGCCGAAGACTGCGATGAAACCCCTTCCCACTGCCAAAGCCACTCCGGCGAATGTGCCGGCGGGCAATGTTGTAGCGGCCACGGAGGAGCAGGACGGGCAGGTCCCCAGCGAGCTGGTCAACCAGCTTGTGCAGAACCCCTTTGACGAGCTTAAGAAAGTTCGTTTGCGCCCAAAGGACGGGGAGCCTGGTCTTGAGATCCAGTGGATACAGAACGACAGTATCCTCAAGCAGCTGGGAGTGCAGAAGGGCGACGTGATAAAAGGCGTCAACGGAATCCCCTTCTCTAACATGGCAGACATCGCAAACTCCATCAACTCCCTGATGAACAGCGAACGCTTCGACGTGGAGGTGACCCGTGGGGGAAAACCTACGTCCTTGCGTTACGTGGTGCGCTGAAGAAGAGGTGCCGTTTTGAGCAGGCGCGGCGGCTTTACCCTGATGGAGGTGTTGGTGGCTGTAGCGATCACGGGGCTGGTGGTCTCGGCCGGTTTTCGGCTGATTTCGATGTCGCTGCGGTCCCTGGCGGAGATCCAGGGTGAGCGCGAGCTGACGGCCGCAGCCCAGAGGTTATGGTTGCGGTTTCGGACGGAGGAAGATATGCCCGACAGCGGCAGGGAGGATGGCGTGGAGTGGCGGACGGAGCAGGATTCTGTGCCGGTCGAGAGTTACGAGCTGCCCTTTAAGCGGTTGACGGTGAAGTTGGGAAACCGGTCGATGGTCCTTTATCTCCCCCGGTAGTGTAAAATTAAGGGGGCGGAGGAAAGTCCTGCCTTTGGCCTGATATGATTTTCTGCCCGGTGGGGTTAGAGTTAAAATAGAGTATGGAGAGCTGCCGTACCCTTTTTGTTCCCTGTTTGAGGTGCGGCGAAGGGGGAAGACGTTTTGAGGAGATTACGCGGGATATTTCTGTTAGGCGCCCTGGCGGTGGCCATGGTGGGGGCGTTTCCGGCAGGGGCGGACCCTGCGCCGGAGACTCCTGCGGGGGCGGCTATCCTGCCGCCTGAGGAGGAGAAGGAACTGATCAGCGCGGCCCAGGCCATGCGCCGGTCCGGGCTGGTGCAGTTCAACTTCAAGGACATGGACCTGGTAAAGTTCGTCCGCTTTATGTCGGAGCTGCTCCAGGAGAACATCATCGTTCCCCCGAACATCTCGGCGAAGATAACGATTATCTCTCCCCGCCCCTCGTCCCTCAGCGAGGCGCGGCAGATCATGCTCTCCACCCTTCAGATGTACGGTTTCTCGCTTCAGGACATGGGGTCTTACTCCATCGTGCGGCAGGGCGGCGTCAGCCCCTCGGCGACGGTTGGCCGCGGGCGATCCGGCCCCGGCTACGGCGAGGAGACCGTAACGTACATCGTTCCGCTGGACTATGTGACGGTGGAGTCCATCGTGCCGGGTATTCAGCAGGCCTTTGGGCAGGGCCTTATCGTGCTCCCCGTGGGGAACAACCGGGATATTCTGCTTCAGGGCCGGGCGACAGACGTGAACAAGGCTGTGGACCTGTTGCGCAAGATGGACACTCCCCAGAGCGCGCGAATCAGCCGGACCTTCACCCTTAAGCACGGCGACGCGGCCACGGTGGCCAACCAGCTCAACGCTGTTGCCCAGACCGGTGGGCCTCTCCAGGGGATATCCGCTGTGGCAGAGCCCCTGAGCCATAAGGTCATCGTCGTGGGGAGCCGCAGTGCCATCGATAAGGCGGCAGGTATCATCAAGGAGCTGGATGTGGACGTCCAGGCCGGCGGCTTCCACGTCTACAAACTCAAGAACATCGACGCGACCCAGGCGGCCGAGCAGCTGAGCAAAGTCCTGGCGGCATCAGCCATGCTCCAGCCCAATCAGGAGGGCAAACTTCCCACGACGGTGGTGCCGGACCTGGCGACCAACAGCCTGATTTTCGCTGCGTCCGACCGGCAGTACGAGGCGCTGACGCATGTGCTGGAAGAGATCGACATCCAGGCCCGGCAGGTGCTGCTCCGTGGCTTCATTGCGGAGATCAACGTCACGAACCTGGACCGCAACGGCATCGACTGGAACTTCCTGGGGGGCCAGATTTGGGATCAGTTCATGCTGGGTGGTATGGCTCAGATCGGCGAGAGCGC
>JAEEGY010000218.1 GCA_016280565.1 Fretibacterium sp. | reverse complement strand
GCGGGGGTGAACCCCGACAGCCTGGGGCGCATGGGTGTTTCGCTCTCCTTCAGTTCCGAGGGTGCAAAGCTCTTTGAGGAGGCCACGGGACGTCTGGTGGGCAAGCAGATCGCCATCGTGCTGGACAACGTCGTGATCTCCGCGCCCGTCGTGCAGGACCGCATCTCCGGCGGGCAGGCTCAGATCACGGGACGCTTCACGCCGGACGAGGCCTCTCGGCTGGCCATCATGCTGAGGGCTGGCGCTCTGCCCGTGGCGGTGGAGATCGCCGAGAACCGCTCCGTCGGTCCCAGCCTTGGCGCGGACTCCGTGCGGCAGGGGCTCCAGGCGGGACTTTTCGGCGCGGCGATGGTGCTGGTGTTCATGCTCGTCTTCTATCAATTCCGCGGTTTGGCAGCGGATGTGGCCCTGATTGTGACGATACTCCTTATCTTCACGGGGCTCATCGCCTTCAAGGCGACGCTTACCCTGCCGGGTATCGCGGGTATCATCCTGACGCTGGGCATGGCGGTGGACGGCAACGTGCTGATCTATGAAAGGATAAAGGAAGAGACTAAGGCGGGGAAGACGCCCCTGGCAGCCCTCGACACGGGCTTCCGCAAGGCACTGGTCACCATCCTCGACTCCAACATAACAACGCTCATCGCAGCGCTGGTGCTGTTCTACTTCGGTTCCGGGTCCGTCCGCGGATTTGGCGTAACGCTCTCCATCGGTCTTGTGGCCAGCGTGTTCTCCAACATCGTGGTGACGCGCGCGCTCCTTCAGCTCTTCATCAGCCGCAAGGGCAACGCGCTGAGAAAGGAGGGGTCGCGATGACCGCCAATTTTAATTTCATGGGGTCCCGCCGGCTCGCGCTGGGCATCAGCGCCATCCTCGTCCTGGGGAGTCTGGTCTGCTTCTTCACCCGGGGTCTGAACCTGGGCATTGACTTTACAGGCGGCAACGTCATTCAGGCGGACTTCAAGGACCGTCCTGACGTGGCCAAGGTGCGCGAGGCCGTGTCTGGCGTCGTGGCACAGGAGGCCATGATCCAGAATTTCGGCGAGAAGGGAATCATCATCCGCACGAACGAGGATACGGAGGAGAGCCGCGAGCAGGTGGTGACCGTGCTGCAGAAGAGCTTCCCGGATATGACCATCACGGGCTTTGAAAAGGTAGGGCCCGTGGTGGGCGGCGAGCTCCGCCGTCAGGCATTCATCGGCGTCTCCATTGCCCTGATCGCCATTCTTATCTACATCACCCTGCGCTTCCAGTTCCGGTTCGCCGTGGTGAGCGTCATCCCCCTGGTGCATGACGTGATTGTGGCGCTTGGCTTCTTCAGCCTGACACAGATGGAGATCTCCTCGTCGTTCATCGCAGCCATTCTGACCATCGTAGGCTACTCGCTGAACAACACGATCATCATCCTGGACCGTGTGCGTGAGAATTGGTCCAGCCTGGGGCGCGACGGCATTGTGACGCTGGTCAACCGCTCCGTCAACCAGACGCTGGCCCGCACCATCAACACGACCCTGACGACGCTTCTGCCCGTCATCGCGCTGTGCGTGTGGGGCGGCCCTGTGCTTCATTCCTTCAGCTACGCCATGCTGGTGGGCATCATCGCGGGGACATGGAGCTCCATGTTCGTTGCCACGGGCTTCCTCATCGAGTGGTGGCTTGCCCTCCCGGAGCGAAAGAAGTAAAGCCGTTCCAACCCTTTTATCAAGGTACATTAACGGGGGCCTTTGGGCTCCCGTTTTTTTCTCCCGCTCGTGTTATCATGGTAGTGGGGAGGCAGTTCCCCACATTATGAGAGGAGAGAGATTTCATGAAAAAGTTCCTTGAGATCCTGTGTGCCGGGGCGGTGCTGGTGCCGTACCTGGGGCTTCTGTTGCCGCACGCCGCCAGCGCAGAGGAGCCTGCGGCGAAACGCCCCATCGCAGTCTTCGACACCACCATGGGCACGTTCCGCATTGAGCTCTACACCGACCTGGCGCCCAACACGGCGCAGAACTTCATCGACCTGGCGAAGAAGGGCTTTTACAATGGCGTGATCTTCCACCGCGTCATCGACGCCTTCATGATCCAGGGCGGCGACCCCACGGGCACAGGCATGGGCGGCCCGGGCTACACGATCCCGGATGAGTTTGGACCGGGCTTGAAGCACGACGCCCCTGGCATTCTTTCCATGGCCAATGCCGGCCCCAACACCGGCGGCTCGCAGTTCTTCATCACGCTGGTCCCGACGCCTTGGCTGGACGGGCACCACGCGATCTTCGGCCATGTGGTGGAGGGGATGGAGGTCGTGGAGGCCATTGGGCACACAAAGACGGGCCGCGGGGACAGGCCTGTCGAGGATGTCGTGATGAAGTCCGTCACCATTGAGGAATAGCAAGAAGATACAAGAAGATAAAGGAGGCGTTTTTATGGGCAGAAAAGTTTACGTTACGCGGGCGCTGCCACGCGCCGTGATGGAGGAGCTGGGCAAGGTCTGCGAGGTCACGGCGAACGAGGCCCCCCGTCCGGCCACGAAGGAGGAGCTTCTGGCGGGCGTGAAGGGCATGGACGCCATCGTCACCATGCTGAACGATAAGGTCGACGCGGAGGTCATCGCCGCGGCCGGCCCCCAGCTCAAACTCATCGCCAACTACGCAGTGGGCTACAACAATATTGACCTGGCGGAGGCGGGCAAACGTGGGATCCACGTCACCAACACGCCGGACGTCCTGACCAACGCCACGGCGGACATGGCTTGGGCGCTGCTCTTCGCTGCCGCGCGCCACATTCCGGCGGGCGACAAGCTGGTCCGCACAGGGACCTTCGCCTGGGCGCCGGAGTTCATGCTGGGGGCGGACATCACGGGCCGGACCCTGGGCATCGTGGGCGCAGGGCGCATCGGCCGGAACTTTGCCCGCAAGGCCCATCACGGTTTCGACATGAAGGTCCTCTATGCAGGGCGGCATCCCTCGCCGGAGTTTGAGGCGGAGACGGAGGGGCGTTTCGTCCCGCTGGAGGAGCTGCTGCGCACGTCGGACTTCGTGTCCTTACACGTGCCCCTGACACCGGAGACCAAGCATCTGATCGGGGCAAAGGAGCTGGCGATGATGAAGCCCACGGCGATCCTCATCAACTCCTCACGCGGACCCGTGGTGGATGAG
>JAEEGY010000217.1 GCA_016280565.1 Fretibacterium sp. | reverse complement strand
TCGCGGGAGGCACCGGAGGAAAATCATCCCTGGTCTTTTGCACCATCGCCAACAATAAAGCTGCCAGCGGCAACGGTGGCGGTATCCATTCCACGGCGACTTTCTCCATTGGAGCCAACATCATAGCCGGGAATTCTGCTTCGCTCGGCAGGGATATTTACGCCAACGATGGGGCGATGACCTCCTTAGGGTTTAATTTCTTTGCTCAATATGGTGAGAAGGACGCTGCCTCCACGCCCTGGGACTCGGCAACCTATGCCGGGGCGCACAACACGGACAGCGAATCCGACAAAAACACGTTCGACCTCTTCTTTGGGAACGGCACGACACCCGCCCGGAACGATGACAAGGACGGCGGTGGCACGGACGGCAACGGCAACAAGCTGCCCCCGGATATTGGAGCATCTGATCCCATCACAACAACGGATGGTCTGGTAGAGCGTGCCCTGAATACCCTTGCGCTCCGTCACAGCACGGAGGAATCGGATAACCCGGCCCAGGCTATCATTCCGCGGTCAAGAGGGGTCATCATCTTAAACAGCGACGCCACGGATGAACGCCATGTTCCCCGTCCCAGCAAAGACGGCAGCAAGTGGGACGCCGGCGCCTACGACACACTGGAGGGGGAAAACGGCAGCGACCCCGATACTCCCGAGGACGAGGTTGGCGTATATTACATCAGAATCAGCGGTTTGCCCAACAGGCTTCGCACCGTCGGCCAGACCACCAGTCTGTTTGCTGTGGGCTATGATATCCACAACAACCTCATCAACCGTGATGTCGACGTCACGTGGAGCTCAAGTTCCAACGCGGTTGTTATCTATGCGTCGGGGAACATCTATTCTAACCACGTCGGCAAGGCCACCATCACCGCCTCGATGAAGAGCAACCCCAGCATCACCGACTCCGTTGAATTAACCGTGACGGAGGAGGCAAGTGACACCGACAGTAACCTTCATCCCGTCTGGTGGAAGAGACTGGGTCTGCAGCAGCTCACGGATGAGGGGATGAGCCTGGCTATCGCTTCCGTGAGCTCCACTGTGAAGACGGCGGCGTTCCAGGATGACTTCAAGAGCCGCTGGGGCATCAATGGCAGCTGGGTCCTTAACTCCGAATCGGTTGTCGCTACCTCCCCGACCACTGTTCCGGCGCGCACGGACGACCTCAAGCCCGGCGTCAGACTGAGCATCTCCGGGATGGAAAAGGGCAACATATTGCCGATGGAGTACAGTTGGACCCTCGACTATGACCAGCTGAGCAAGCTCCTGGATCGCAACGTGACAAGTCTGCCCAGCGCGGCAGAGCTGGCAAAGGTTATGAGGATCGACTTTGAGAACCTCAGGAGCGTGAGAGTCCCCGTCATTGACGGTTCAAACGGGGGGACGTTCAACGTAGCGACAGCTCAGTTTGATAAGGTGGGGGTCAGCGCAGTGGACGCAGCTCTCACGGGGGCGCTCAGGGTACAGCAGGCCACCAACAGCGCGACCATCAGTCTGACAGTCCACCTTGCTAATGTGGATGACGCGAATAACAAAGGCGCGCAGCTTGTCCAGCGGCTTCTTGTTGTCCCGGACGGCGTGGCGGATAACGCCATCTCCGGCACCATGTGGCTGAGCAAGAAGGTGGAGAGCAGCAGCAATAAAGGCGACGGTTCCGGCAATGAAAATGGCAGCGGAGGCGGTGGTGGTGGCGGCGGCTGCGACGCCGCGGGCCTGGGCCTGGCGGTCCTGCTCCTGGCCCTGCCGCTGCTGGCACGGAGAAGAAGGTAAAGGCACACAACAAAATAGGCGGGCTTTGGCCCGCCTATTTCATCATTAAGTGGTAAGAGCGTTTAGTGAAAATACTTTGCTGTGGGGTGTTTGCGCCGGGCGGCGTCCAGCGCCTTGAGGAGGTTCTGGCGGAAGGTCTCCACGCTGTCCATGCCCTCCACCGGGCCGGTCACCGTGCGGTTGCCGAGGCAGAGCGCGCCGCCCACGATATGAACGTCATAGGGGGCCAGCTCCATCTGCAGGTCCTCGTCCAGTGCGGCCCGTGCCTTCTCCAGCGCCGTTCGCGCCTTGGGCGTATTTGGTCCGCTCCACACCCCGGTGCCATCTACTGTGAGCTCCAGGCGGCCTTCCGCCTCCTGGATACCTGTCCTCAACAGCCCCAGGGGGACCTTGCGCTGGACGGGGATGCCTCGCCTCTGGAGCTTATCCAGCGCCATCTTCAGCCGTTTGCGGGAATCCGGGTGGTTCATGTAGATGCCATACTCCCGGATGGGCTGCTTCAGCTCCTCGTTCATGAATTTTTCCATCAGGGTGATCATGCCGCTGGGGGGATAGCCGGACGCGATGAGCGCGTCCATCCCGCGGCTGTCCGCCTCCGCCTCCAGCTCAATGGAGTAGGCGTTCGTGATGGCGACCTGCGCCACCTGGGCCAGAACGACAGGAGCCACCGCCCCGCGGCTCAACAGCATCACCGCCAAGGCTGCCAGCGTCACCTTATTGCTCTGGGCCGCCATCTTCAGGCCGTGCTTCTGGTCCGCGTGGACCATCTCGTGGGCCATAACTGCTGCGAGTTCGGAATCTGTCTTGAGAAGGTCAAGAATGCCCGTCGTGAAAAAGATAAAGCCCCCCGGCAGGCAAAAAGCGTTCTGCACTTCCGTGGAGACTAAGCGGATCTCATAGGGAATGCGGCGCTCCATGTGGGGCTCCAGGCGGCTTAAGATCATGTTCAGCCGCGCGCTGACCGCGGGGTCTGACGTGAGGGGCCACTGTTCCTCGATTTGTGCCATCGCTTTCCGGCCGATCTCGATCTCTTTCTTGAGCTCGGGATCCGTCACAGGCTCAGTGTCCTCGGAGACAACAGCACGAGAAGCCGGCTTGGGCCGTTTGGCTGCTGCGGCAGGTGCCGGGGAGCGAACAAGGAGGGTGAAGGCTAAGAGCAGACAAAACCCGCGGGAAATCCTCAAATGCTGGAACCGCCCATCTTCGCGTAGCTGGCCGCAACCTGGCGGCCGTGGGCCCGCGAGGTGATCTGGCTGCGAAGGCCCGCCGCGTGCTTCTCCAGTTCTGCCTGGGCCTCATCCTCCGCCTTCATGATGCCCTCGGCCAGAGTCCGCGTCTCCTCCAGTAGGTGCGGAAGATCCTGGTCATCGGGAAACAGTGCCAGGATGTCCTTCCCAAAGCCCTCCACTCCCTGAGGCCGGACGATCCCCATACTTAACAGAAGGTCCTGCCACGAGTCTGTCAGGAGCTGAAGCTGCGAGATAACGTCATCCTTGCTGCGAAGGACGCGCAGGAGCTCGTCCATATCGCCATCAAGGACGATGGCCTCGAGCTCGCGCGAGATCATCGTCCTCAGCATCTTACACAGTTTGAGCTCCTGCGAAAGCAGCTCCTTTGCGCTGTTCAGCAGGTCAGCCGGCAAGGGTGAAACTCCCGGCCTTCTGTGGCGCGGCCGCGGGTCTGGCGGGCTGAACCTTGAGCTGCGGCTGGGTTTTGGACGCGGGGACCTCCTCGCCCTTCAGCTCGGAAATGGCGGTCTTGAAGTCCTCATCTTCGGGGTGAGCCGCCTGGTAGTCCTGAAGAAGCTGCACGAGGGCACCCTCCCATGTCTCCTTCAGCTCCTCAAGCATCCCGCGCACCGTGCGGATGTTATCCGGCTCCTTCTTGATGTTCGCGTCCACCAGGAGCTGGTACATATAATCATAAAGCCGGACAAGGCTCTTCGCCATCTCGCCGCCCCGGTCCGTGTTCAGCGTCACCATCAGCTCGCGAATGACTTCCTGAGCCCGGATGATCTCCCGGTTGGCAAGCCCAAAGTCCTTCTTGGTGTCATCGCCTGCCAGTGCCGCCTCGGCCGTGCGGCACGCCTTGATCCCGATATCGTACGTTATCAGAAGAAGCTGCTCCTTCGTTGCAGTCGAGATCTGCGTCGCCTGATAGGTGTACTGAGCGCTGTTCCTGTTTTCCATGGGTTCATCCCCTCCTGGTATTTATTTTCGGCAATCCCAAGAGAAATTTTACCGCATCTTTTAAGTTTCAGGGGGGAGAGCCCCCCTGAAACCTCCATGCGCCCCTTGTGAAGAGGCGCTGCAGAATTACTTTTTGTTTACAGGGCCTTCTCCACGTCCGCCGCAGAGGCGACCGCCGTCACCTTCGTGACTGTGCCCTTGCTGAGCTCCACCAGCGCCGGCATCTTGGCGGAGAGCTCCAGCTTTTCGGTCATGCGCGCGTTGCGGTAGCCGTCGATCAGCGGGACCTTGACGCCCTTGGCCTTGGCCGCGGCCTCCACCGCGTTGGAAAGCTGCACCTGCTTCTCGTCGATGCTGGAGTAGAAGAACGCCGTGACGTGCTCCGGCTCCAGCAGAGTGGAGCGGAGGTGGAGCTGCTCGTTGATGTAAGAGGAGGCCGCCATGCCCGCCACCGCGCCGTCTGCTGCTGCCGTGATGACCTGGCGCAGGTACTTGCTGCGGACGTCGCCCGCCGCGAAGATGCCCTCCACGGAGGTCTCCATGTGGTCGTTGGTGATGATCCAGCCGCCCTTCTCGGCCTTCACCAGCCCCTTCACGCAGCCGTCCAGGGGTTCCTGCCCCACGAACATGAACACGCCCGACAGAGGCAGGTTGGAGACTTCGCCCGTCTTGACATTCTTCAGGACAAGGTTCAGAGTCCTCATGTCGTCATCGTCATCAGGGTCCCTGTCCTCGATCTTCTCAACCACCGTGTTGTACACGGGCTGGATCTTGGGGTTGGCCAGGGCCTGGGCGATGGCGGCGCGGTCCGCGCGGAACTCGTCGCGGCGGTGGATGATGTAGACCCTGGACGCGAACTTCGTGAGGTAGCCGCCCTCCTCGACGGCGGTGTTGCCCCCGCCCACGACGGCGACCTCAAGCCCCTCGAAGAACGCTCCGTCGCACACGGCGCAGAAGCTGACTCCCTGACCGATGTGCTCGGCCTCGCCCTCGCAGCCCAGGCGGCGGAACTGCGCGCCCGTGGCGACGATGATGGCCTCAGCCTCGATCTCGCTGGTCTCCCCGCCCTTCCTGGTGACGACGATCTTCTTGTCGCCGCGGAGCTCCACCTTGCTGTCGTCCACCATGCGGAACTCGGTCTCGAACTTCAGCGCGTGCTTGTGGAGCAACTCGCCGACCTCCGGGCCCGTGGCATGGGGAACGCCGGGGTAGTTCTCGATCTCGTCGGTGATGTTGATCTGCCCGCCTGTCGCGCCCTTCTCCAGCACCAGCACATCCAGCCCGGCCCGCCGCCCGTAGATGGCCGCCGACATACCCGCAGGCCCCGCACCGATGATGACCAGCTCACGCTTCTCCATGAAAAATCGCTCCTTTTGTTAAAAGACAAAATGTTATTGACGACTTCTAAGATTATATCTCATTTACCCCAAATATTGCCACACCGCGCAGCGAGGATTTCCACCGTCATCCAGAAATTCCCGAAGAAAGGTGAACCCTGCGGGAGGGGAGGAGCGAAACGCCTCCGCCTGACGCGCGTCCCCCATCTCCAGGATGAGGAGCCCCCTGGGTCCGAGCCACCGGGGCGCGTGGCGAAACAGCAGGCGGTAACAGTCCATGCCGTCCGGTCCGCCGTCCAGCGCCGAATGGGGTTCGTGGTCCCGCACCTCGCGCATGAGGCCGGGGATATCCTCCGTCGGGATGTAGGGCGGGTTGCTGATGACCAGCGCGCACCGCTCCTCAAGAATAATGTCGTCCGGCGTCTCGGAGCGGATCAGACGCGCACGGGCTTCAAGACCGTAGCGTTTCAGATTCTCCTCCGCGTACTTCAGGGCGGCCGGGCTCCGGTCCACCATCAGGGCAAAGGAATCCGGCCGTTCCAGAAGGAGCGTCACGGCGATACACCCGCTGCCCGTCCCCCAATCGAGGAACGTGAAGGGCTCCTCATACGGCACCAGTTCCAGCGCCGCCGTGATGAGCGTCTCCGTGTCCTGCCGGGGGATGAGGACGCCCGGTCCCACGTGGAGATCCCGCCCCCGGAACGGGGCCGTGCCCAAAATGTACTGAAGCGGTTCACCGGCCTCTCGCCGCCGGAACAGCGCCTGGACCGACCGCCTCTCATAAAGCTCCGGGTGCGCCAGCAATGCCGCTGAAGAGACTCCCAGCGCGTGGCACGCCAGCCACTGACGCTCCTGATGAGTCAAACGGCCGGCACTCCAACGAAGGACAGGGAAGAGGGAACGCCCGCCCGTTTCATCTGTTCCCGTTCAGGGGTTGGAATGGGCAGATGGTTTTCCAGCTTCACCTCAAGATATCCCTCCAGAGCCTCGTCCAGGTTCTCGTTCAGCTCCTCAAGGGTATCTCCTGTGCTGTGGCAGCCATCAAGTTCCAGGATCTTCCCAAAGTAATAATGCCCGCCCTCATCGTCCATCTCCTGTATGAGCCGGGTGTAGGGCAGCCGCATATAGTCTTTGACCTCCATTGGCTCCACCTTCCTCAATCCTCCCCTATACGGTGCAGGATATCCATGACGTAAGGCTTTTTCAGCGGATTCTCCTGCTTGACCGTCGTCACATCCCCCGTCGTTTGATTCAGATAGTGCCTATGGCTTCCCTTCTGACGGACGGGCAGATAACCATAGGCGATGAGAACCTCCTCCGCCTCCTCCGGCCTTATCCCGTGAGGCT